>JAITHQ010000236.1 GCA_031279925.1 Treponema sp.
GGTTCCTTTTTCACATTCAGCGCGGAGGTATTCATTCCCCCAGGGATTCAGTGAAACGGCGTTGGCGTTAGCTGCTTCGTAAACCGCGTGGACGCCGTTTTCAAATTCCATGGTAACCAGGGCCTGGCAGTCTCCCTTGTACTCAGCCCAGGCCGGACGCCAGGAGCGGCAGTAAATGGTTTTGCATTTTGCGCCGGCTATGCTGGCCAGCAGGTCCAGATGATGTACGCTTCCTTCTATCAGGAGCGAATAGGGAATTTCATGACGAAAATCCCCCCAGCTTCCGTAGCGGCGAAGATCACAGGTATACCGGCAGGAAAGATAATCCAGCCTGCCGTAAACGCCGCTCCGTATCAGTTCACTAAAGTTTGTCTTGTCCTGATCAAACCGGTGACTCATGGTTACTCCCATACGCAGCCCTGCTTGAGCAACTTTACCGGCTATGCGTATTGAAGATTCCAGGGTATCCGCAATGGGTTTTTCCGAAAGAATATGCAGATTATGGCGTATCGCCGCGTCTATCACCGGTTCATGAAACGCCGGAGGAACAACAACAATACAAAAATCCGCGGGCACACTGGCGAAGGCGGCTTCTGTACCGGTAAAGCACCGGCTGTCAGGCAGGTGCAGGAATCTGCGGGCTGTTTCCAGACAGGCCGGATTCTGGTCAACAGCCGCGGCAATTTCGATAGTGCCGTCTGCAATATTGGGCGGAAGAAATTGTTCACACCACCATTTTCCCCAGCTTCCAACGCCTATTAGAATTCCCCGTTTCATGTTATGCCTCCAGTTCCCTTCCCGCTGTCCACAGAAAACCCCGGCGCAGAATTTCCCTGAATTCCCGCCTGTTCCACGATGAAGGACCGTGGCCCGATTGATAACAAAAAACCCGGGAAGCCCGGTACTGCCTGACCCAGGCCACGTGGGGCATATTGTTAGGCGACGCCGAGCAGACAAGGGGCCGGCTGTCTCTGGAAGGGCCCATAAGATACGCCTCATCGGTCATGGAAAAATCTTCCATTCCCCTGGTGATATAATGTTCCCGGTCGTTTATGACAAAACGCAGGTCCTGATCCAGAGCGTAATCCGTAAAACTTTTGGGGTCTACGCCGCAGATGCTTTCCCACACAGGCCAGTCTGGAAAAGCCATAAGGCTGTGATGCAGCACTATAAGCCCCTGGCTGGTGTCGCCTAACTCTGAAAGCGCATCCAGCGCTTTGCCTTCATACCACGGGCCGTCGTTCACCGGAGTCGCGTTACACATGGTATAAAAAAGCAGCGCGTCATAACTCTCCCGGATTGCTTTTGACGAGCTGGTGAACTGCTCAAGGTGCTGTATGTATGGATGTATTTCCTCAATGCTTTCAAAAAAATCCTGAAAGGCGGGGAATTCAAAACTGTGGTATCCTACTATCACCGCCACTTTTAATTTGTTCTTCATGCCGGTCTCCTATTGAAAAAATACAATCCTTGCCGTGTTCCGGGCAAGCTTCATGCTGAGTTTGATTCTGCCGCCTTCAATTATTTCCCATCCGTCCGCGCCCGAGACTTCCGGTATTTTTTGCAGAGGCTGTGTAACATAAACGGTATCTGCCGGTTCCCTGGTGAAGAACGCGGTGAGTCCTCTGCCGTTTGCCGGGTTTATTTTTTCGTGGATTTCCGGGCTTGCGCCGGTAAATCCCGTAACTCGTGGATACGCTTCGGTAACATCCCGGGCGACTTTTTTGTATGTACCGGTCAGCAGGGCGATTTCTTCAATGTCATCGCCGGAAAGTGAATGTAGATCTCCCCAAATGCCGTTCCCGCCGAGACAGAGTGATACAAGGGCGTGCTGCCTTGCCCATGAAGGTCCGTCAGGGAGGAAATGGGTGAGGAACAGTATCGAAGGAATTACCCGGTCATAGGCCAGGGACTGTCTGCACACATGGTTTCTGGCCGCACCGGGATAAAAAAAGACGTTCCAGTTTTCGCGGTATGTTTCGCGTGCGCCGGGAATATCAAAATCATGATAGTAGGGGCCGTTGTTCATGTGGAAAAATTTTCCCGCGCTCAGGAACCCAAGGCCGGCATAACGGCGGCCTTCGGTTACGTCAAGATCAACAATCGTCCCCGGAAGCCTCCTGCTTACTTCGGATGCGATACGGGTCAGGGCCATGCCGCAGAGAAAACGGAAATTCTTTTCCCGTTCTTCGGGGCTTGCGTCATTACCTCCGTGGTGATGGTGCGGAGCAGTACATCCGCTCATATCCACCGCGTCCCATTTGAAGTAACGTACGCCGTAGCGTTCACCCACGGACACAAGTTTTTCGATAAACCAGTTTGCATAATCAGAAACAAGGCACATGCTGTAGCTTTCTTCTGTTTCCCATACCGGGCCGATGTTTATGTCCTTTCCCTCAAGCTGTTTCCGGTATTCGGGATGTTCCCTGCTTATGCGGGAACCAACCGAAGCCGCTGAAGGATTGAACCAGAGTCCCAGTTTCATTCCGTAGGACTCAAGCCGGGAACGTATTTCCCGCAGATCATCGGGGAAACGCCGCAGATCAACTTCCCAATCGCCGGTATTCCGGTACCAGCCCGTATCAATAACAAATACATCTACGCCGATACGATGGGCAATGTCGATTTCCCTGAGCATTGTTCCGGTGTTCATGTCTTCAAGATATTTGCGCCCCCTGAAAGCGCGGTTCCGTTCCTGATTGTTCCAGGTGTTGTAAAAGATCCACGGTTCCCGGCTCGCTTTTGAATCGCATTGATTGTGGAGCATAAAAGACCTGAACAGCGCCAGCATTTCCCCGGAACTTCCTTCATGCAGGCCGATCTGAAACCAGGGCGTCAGATACGGCTCTGCATCGCTGAAAAAAGTATTGTTGCAATAGGTTCCGTCTCCACATGCAAGGCCGATGCCGTACCGGTCTTTCCCCTGTTTTATCGTGAAGCCCAGAAAGTCATCGGTGTATTCCCCTCCATGTTCATAGGCGCAGAATAGGGAACGTTTCCCGCCGGGTGTGTCCCATTCGGCCAGCAATATGGGTCCCGCAAAAGACAGCTCTTCAAGAAAGGCGGCTTCTGTTCTTTCGATAATCTGCGGAAGATACGCATGGCGGGTATTTGCGTATTGGTTTACCTGTACCTCCGTTATGGTACTCTCCAGCGGAATCGCAAAGCCGGTATAGCGGAACATATCTTTTCCGGGAAGTTTCGAGAGGCGGGCGCCCCGGCCTTTCAGTGTATACCTCATTCTGGCAAAGTGCGGATAAAGCCTGATTTCCATTTCCGCTTCGGCCTTTTCCGTGAGATCCCAGCGGAGCAGGGCTTTTTCTCCATCCGCCTGAATGTTTCCGTCCAGGATGCGGCCTGTAACGCACGCTCCTTCGATTTCAAGAACCGGCGGCTCAAGGCCAAGCGAAAAGTTTCCGGCGCTGAATTCAGGATTTTCCGTATTTGTGATACGCAAACTGTTCATACATTCCCCTTTATTTCCCGCATCAAAAAATTGACAGCCATTGTTTTCTTGCGGATGTTTTTATGATATAATCCTGTATTGTGAAACACAAGGAAAAATAAATGTACGATGTATGTATCGCGGACGATGAAAAACTGATTCAGCAAAGCATCACGGCCCGGATCAGGGAATCCGGCATTCCCGCCCATGTAGTAGGATGTGCGGATAACGCCGAGAATGCCCGATCCCTGTACTGGTCCGCGAAGCCCGATATTTTCTTTGTGGATATAAATATGCCGGGAACAGACGGGCTTGGCCTTGTCCGCCGCATCCGGGAAGAGGACCCCGGTTGTACCGCCAAGTTTATCATTATTACCGGCTATGATGATTTTGCCCACATGCGCGAAGCCATCCAAAGCGGCGCAATGGATTATCTTAAAAAACCAATTTCTACCGAGGAGTTTAACAAAACCCTTGCTTCCGCGGTAAACATGATCCGGCAGGAGCGGAGGAAGCGCATTTCGTCCGGTGATGGGTTCGTTCTTTATGAGAATTTCCTTGACAACGGGAACAGCATCCTCAAATCCGGAACTTTGCTTGCCCTGTATGTTCCTTCTGCGGAAATCTTTGCCGAAAAGGAACTGATGGATAAAACAGCCGCGTCTTTCTTCACGCATACGAAAGGGAAACCGGCGGATGGCAGTTTTTCCCTGCGGTTTCAAAATGTGCATAACGTCATGCTTTGGTACTGCCCGGAACGGAATATTCCCAAAAATGCAATTCTCCCGATCTTCAGGGGGCTGATGAAGCGGACAAATATTTCCATTGTATACGCCCATCCCGAATCGGATGATATTGTTTCCCTGACCGAAAGAATGGAACAATCCATGAACTTTCGTTTTTTTCATCCAGGATTGATCGAGTGCATCAGGGAACCCGTAATTATTAACCTGGAAACGGGCGTCCTTGATTATTATCTTGAAAACGGGCAAATTGAAGCCGCAGGCAGCGCCGCAAGCGCCCTTGTTCCCAAAACAATCAGCGGTGAACACGGCGCTGCGGGCCTTGGTCCGGTTTTCAGGCAGATAATACTGCTGCTTATCAATAAATATATCAGTCATAATATTCCCATGCCCGTTTCCCTCAAACTTGAGCTTTCTCCTTTTGCCCTGTGCAGGTTCCAAACACTGGAAAACCTGAAAACTTTTCTCTGCGGGGCGGCTTCAACGCTGGCAAAAAACATAAGCGATCAGGAACGCAAAAGCGAACTCATCCAGAGCGTGATCGATTATATCAGGCAGAACTACCGGAAGGACGTCAGCCTTAATTATCTTGCCCGGCAGTTCTTTGTTACGCCTCCTTACCTGAGCCGGCGTTTCAAGGAAAAGACCGGCCTTACTTTTATCGAATACCTTGAAGACATCCGCCTTGAAAAGGCCGAAGAATTCCTTGCCGGCTCCGACGCGAAGATAAACGATATTTCCGAACAGGTCGGCTATATGGATCCAAATTACTTCGCAAAAGTTTTCAGGAGGAAGTATCATCTTTCTCCCAGCGATTACCGGCTGACCCGGAAAAATACGAAATGACATGGTTCACAGGCGCTCCTCGGGACCGGCGGCGTAACCCGCTTCGATAAGCGCGACAAGCGCAAGCAGCGCCCCCCAGTGGTAGAATTTGTCGCTGTTCCGTACATCGCAGCCTTCGCCTGTTTCTCCATTGAAGTTTTCGTGTACATGGCCCCTGCTTATCCATTCTTTCAAAAGCAGATTCTTTCCCTTTTCGGCAAGTACCCCGCACGCTTCCTTCTGTCCATGCCGCCTCAGCGCGATGTAAACAAGATAATTCAGCGGTGCCCATATCCTGCCGCGCCAGTAATCCTGATCGTGATACGCCGGATCGTTACGCGCTATTGCCGGTATCATGTACTCACCGTAAAATTCTTCTTTGTTAAAAAAATGTTCATCAACCATCCGCTGTACCCGCGGGGCAGAAACTCTGTCAGAAAAAAGCGCGTAGAAACTGGTTGGTCCCACGCGCCGGTTCAATTCCCCGGTATCGGTCCGTTTGTTCAAATAGAGCCCGAAATCTTCATCCCACATTTCCTCAAGACCGTCTTTGCAGAGTTCAACCCTTGTACGCAGTTCCACCGCTTCGTTCCGTCCAAGAACGGACGCAAGATCGGCAAGACATTCGCAGTCGAGGATGTAAAGGCCGGTAAATCCCACATCGGCAAGGCGCATCAGATGCGTTTCCGGATCAAAAGGCATGTTGTCGTACATCGGAGAGTTGTCCTGTCCGGATTCAAGGACAGCCCCTTCAAGGGCGTTGACCCCGAATAATCCCCAATGGCGCTCCAATGTATCATCATAGGGATCGGAGCCGAGGCATATCTGTCCGTTTTTCAGCATACGGTGAGCGGCAAACCAGCGGTTCCAGTCAAGCAGATCGTCAAAAAGATATTCCACAAACCATTTCTCCCTAAACTTCCGGTACAGCTCCCGTACCGCAAGGGATCCTACCGGCGGCTGGGAACGGTCGCGGCTTTTGAAACCGTCCGCCGCGCCGAAATTGGGAATAAAACCCGCCTCGGTCTTTTCCCGCGTGATGGCGATGGCGTTGGCATAGGCAAGTTCCCTGTTTTCAAACATGGCCATCATCGAGGAAAAATAGGTGTCCCAGTCAAAGAGCACATAACCTCCCCAGTTGATATTCCACAGCCGCGAAACGGTTGAACAAATTTGATTGTTCTCCGGTTCGTAGATCGTATCCCAGGCAAGGCATGTCCGCATCGCGTTATAACATTCCGCAAGTTCTCCGTATTTTTTTGTTTCTTCCAATATAAGCTCTTTTTGTTTTTCCATTACCGGAACAAGTTCCGCCGGGGAGATTTTTCTGCCGGTTGAAACGGCGGCAGGGGAAGAAAGTTCCACCGCAAGGCAGGGATTGGCAATGCCGGTATTAAGCTGTCTGATTATTTTTCCGTCAACAAAAAAATCAATTTCCTTCCCCGGACAGGATGCCGAGAGCCGGTCTCCATAACCGCGGACATATCCTTCCCTGTTCCACAGCATTGCGGCATGTACAAGCAGCGCGGGCGGCTGTCTGCATATTTTTACGGGGCTTACCAGCACGTATTGATTACCGTCAACAACGGCGCTTTGAATCCTGAATTCCTGATTGCTGCATGACAGGAAAAGTTCCGTGTAGGTTCCGTCATAGCTCCGGGGCCCCGGATGAATGTTTTCATCATCTTCCCCAAAACGCCCGATAAGAGGCTCCCTGAGAACCTTTGCCGTATTGAAGAATTTAAAGCCAAGACCAAGGGCAATCCCTTCGGGCATGGAAACATAGGTCAATACGCTGTTGTTATACCAGGTATTAAAGCCCTTGAACATGTTTTTTTGCAATGCCTCAAAACCGTTCATCGCATACCTCTTAACCCTTAAGGCCGGAAAACGTTATGCCTTCGATAAAGTAACGCTGGGCAAAGAAAAAAATAACTATCATGGGGAGTATGGCAACGCTTGACGCGGCCATCATCAGATTTATCTGTCCCGCATACTGCCCGATAAATATCTGCAATCCCAGCGAAACGGTTTTGAGATTTGGTTTGTCAAGGTAGAGCAGCGGTCCGATAAAATCATTCCAGCAGCTCATAAAGGTAAATACGCCGACGGAACAGAGTACCGGTTTTGCCATTGGCATGATGATGCGGCTGTAGATCATGAAGTAGCCGGCGCCGTCCACCAGCGCCGCTTCATCATAATCCCGGGGTATTCCCATATAAAACTGCCGTATCAAAAAAACATTAAACGCGTGTCCGAAAAAAGACGGAACAATCAGCGGCAGAAAGGTATTGTATACGCCTGCCGTTTTCCAGAACATGAACTGGGGAATCATAACCACCGTATAGGGGATCATCATGGTGGAAAGCAGCAAAGCAAACCAAAGGCCCCTTCCCCTGAAGCGGAGCCTCGCAAAACCAAAGGCGATAAAACTTGAACTCAGAATCTGGGCCGTCAGATTGATGACCGCCAGCAGTATTGAATTAAAAAAATAAATGCCGAAAGGAGCGGCCTTAAAGGCGTTCCTGAAATTATTGAGATTCAATTTTGCGGGGAGCCATTTTATCGGGACGGTCATGATTTCGCGCTGGGTCATAAATGCGCTGCGGACCAGCCAGATAAAAGGAAATATCATAACAGCAGACATCAAAACCAAGAGGACCATGCTTGCGATATACCGTACACGAATACGCATTTTATTCTCCGCTACCTGTTTTCATAAAAAACCCAGTTACGCGATGTCCTGAAAATTATTACCGTCAATACGGCGGTGATAAAGAACAGCGACCATGAAAGCGCCGATGCGTAACCCATGCGCTGGTATTTGAATGCTTCCTGATACAGATACAGCGAATAGAAAAGGCTCGCGTTCTGCGGGCCGCCTGATGTCATGATAAAAGCCTGCGTAAAAGTCTGCATCGCGCCGATAAGCGCCATCAGCATATTATAAAAAATAATCGGGGTCATCATGGGAACGGTGATATGCATAAAACTCTGGAAAACATTTGCCCCGTCAAGATCGGCGGCCTCGTACAGAGTCCGCGATATGCCCTGAAGTCCGGCAAGATAAATCACAACCGTGTTCCCCGCCATCCACACCGCCATGATGGCAAGCCCCGGAACAGCGCCGCCGGGACTGAAAATGAAATTCTGCGGCGGCAGTCCCAGGGACCTGAATATGGAATTCAAAAGGCCAAACATGGGGTTGTATATGTAAAGCCACAGAGCGGAAGACGCCACTATCGGGACAATTGAAGGAATATAAAAAATGGTTCTGAATACAGAAATGCCCCTGACGCCGGTATTCAAAAGGATCGCAATAAAAAAGGTGATAACCGTAACCAGGGGCACGGTAAGCAGCGCGTAATACAGCGTTACGCGAATTGAAACACCCGCCAGGGATTCGCTGAAAAGCCGCCTGAAATTCTCAAGCCCCGTAAATTGAGCGGGGGTAATCATATCCCATCTGGTAAAGCTGATAAACAGGCTGAACATCATGGGGCCGAAATGAAAAACCAGCAAGCCGATGATGCAGGGCAAAATAAAAATATAGCCCCACTTCTGCTGGGATCGTTCAATCGACTGTATTTTTAACCGGGCTTTACCCGTGTTTTGTGAAATGGACATCAGATTACCCCGTAGCGGCCTTTTTGCCCGGTAAATATCCGGCGGCCTTAAACGTTTTGCGCAAAACGTTTGGGCCGCCATGGACGATTAGCCGGACCTGCCAAAACTCACTGCCAGACTCCCTGGAGCTTGCTTTGAAGCACCTGGGTAAGCGGCGGCAGCGCCTTGTCCGCGGTTTCGGTTCCGAGCCATATCTTATCCAGAACCGGCACAATGGTCTGATCCATAATTTCACCAAAATTCTTCAGGGTTACATTTTCGCCAAGACGGGAACCGTTCTGTAAAATATCCCCGGAGACTTTTGCCATAGCGGCGGGATAGATCGCGGTCCATGCCGCGTTTTTGGCGGGATCATTAAATACCGATTTGGTCTGGGGAAGCCCGGTTAAACCGACGTTGTGATTTTTGGAAGCGGCCACCCAGTTGTTAAAGTCAACAAGATAGGAAAGCAGCTCAAAGGCTTCTTTGGAAGCGCCTTTCTTGATGCTGTATCCTGATGACCATACCATGTTGTTTCCCTTGCCAATCATTGAGGGAATCTGGGCAATGCCCACATCAAAACCCTCATTGGTAAAATCGGAATACTGAAAGGTTCCGCCGATATACATCCCCAACTGGCCGTTCATCAGCATGGCGGGAACGCTTGAGAACGCGTTATTCGAAGTTGACATGGCAACGGTGGGGGCAACCCGGTCAACCGCCGCAAGGTTGGCGATGCTCTGTATCACTTTAATCGCCGAGGGGCTGGTAATTTCCAGCCTTGTACCGGTGTTATTCGCAATGGAAGTTCCGCCCGCGTACAGGAGGGGCAGCACATATATCCATGAAGTAGGCATTACCGTTCCGTACTGGACAAGGTTATTGTAGTTGAAACCGGCGTCATTCGGCGTTTTTCCCGAAGCGTCCTTGGTGAGTTTTTTCGCGGCTGCCACATACTGATCCCATGTCCAGGGAGCAGCGGCGCTTTCCGGCGGGGGAGTGATCCCCGCGTTGCGGAACATCTGCTTGTTATAATAAAGCACTATGGTTGTACTGGTAACGTTCACGCCCCATAAGCTGCCGCTGCTGGTATACAGGGCGCTGTCCACATAGAACGTTTTGGGGTCTATCCCCGCGTCCCGGTAGTAGGGAAGGAGATCCGCGGTAACGCCCTTTTCGCCCCACTCGTTGATCAGGTACTCGTTGAGGTACATGACGTCAGGGGTAGCGCGTGACGCGATCATGGTGTTGATCTTGCTGTGGTAGTCGTTGTAGGCAATGTAATTCTGTTCCACCTTTATGTTGGGATGGGACTTTTCAAAATCCGCAATCAGGGCCTCGCCCATGGTCCTTTCCGCGTCAGCCCACCAGGTATACATAACCACCTTGGTCTGTCCTGCCGCCGCGCCGCCGCTCTGTTTCGTACCGCCCGCAAAAACCAG
>JAITHQ010000247.1 GCA_031279925.1 Treponema sp.
CTGCAAAAGGAGGGCATCAAGAACGCTGATGGAATCCCCTGCGGTGGAATTTGAATTCGTTGCCTGTACGACAAGGGCGGCTGCCATTTTTCTTCCTTAATACTGAGCCTGTTGCAAAAGTCGGTTACTTTTGCACAGGCTCTTGCAGTTTCTCAGGCTAAAACCTTACGAAACGTGCATTTTTAAGAGGTTGCTGTTGCAAAACTGAAGTTTTGCAGCAGCCTCTACTAATATAAAAAACCAAAAAGCCAAAGCGGAATCTTTTTGTCAAAGCCGTATTCAATATCATCCGCCGCAATGTAGGCGGCAGTCTTGCCGCTTTTTGCCGGTTTGCCGGAAGGCGAAGAATCGGCATCCTTTAACTGTTTTGCGGTTTTGCTTTTCCCTCCAACTTCAATAAGGTATTTTTTGTCTACCAAAAAATCACCGTTTTCGGGAAATTCGATTGTGTGTTCATAGCCAAGCTGATTAGCCAAAAAAGTTTCCCGCACATTCCCCTTGTCCCAGCGGGTAGAGCCAAACAGAAACATCAGATTGGTATTCTCCAGAAAAATTTTATCCGGTTTTTGCAAAATACCAATACCCGCCGCCTGTTTGTACAGGTTGCGGGTAAGGCGGGCTTCTTCAAGGTAGCGGATATACGCAAGCAGCGTTTGGCGATTAATGCCAATGCGTTCACCCAGCTTGCTGATATTCGGAATAAAGGGGGTGGATTCGGAGATGATACCCAATAGCTTCTTGATCTTGGGAACATAGGCGATTTCGACTTTGCGCAGCAGGGGCAGTTCCAGTTCCAGAATCATTGACACGGTTTCTCCAAGCCGCATGGGATAGGTTTCCAGCCCTTCGGCAAAATAGGGATAGTAACCGCTTTGCAAATAGTCTTTAAAATATTTAAACGGCTTTATTTTTGCGCATATCGCCGAGGAGAATTTTTCATGTTTTGATAACAGTTCCTTAAGGCCGATTATAGGAAACTCAATGCCGTGTGCAAGATGAAGGTACTCGCGAAAGGACAGCCCCTGCATGGTATACACCACCGCCCGCCGGGAAAGGTCGGCGCGGGAATCGAGAATATCCAAAAGTGAAGAACCGGTAAACACAATGGAAAGGCCGGGATAATTGTCGTAGAGATTTTTCAGCACCTTGGGCCATTCAGGGTATTTATGTACTTCGTCCAGAAACAAGTGACTTCCGCCCTGTTTTACAAAACGATCCGCCAGTTCCGCAAGCCCATGATGACTAAACCAGAGGTTGTCCAGGCTGACATACAGCGCCTGACCTGGATCGTTTGCAAACGCCTGCCTGATACGCTGTAACATCAAGGTAGTCTTGCCTGTGCCCCTGGCCCCACGCAGGCCGATAAGCCGGGATTTCCAGAGAATTTTCCCGCTCATGCTCCTGACAAAATCCAGAGAAGTCAAAGCGCCCCTCTTCCATGAAAGTTCAAAAAGTTCCTGCATGGTTTAAGTATAGCAAAGGGCGCTTAAATTGTCCAGTATGACAACCAAATTTTACCAAAATTTGTCTATTCTGGTAACACCTATAATTTTAGTTACTATAACAACCAATTTATAGTGAATTTTGTTTGTCATAGTAACCAATTGACAAATGATGAAACAGGCGTAAGCCGCCTGCCAAAATAGCCTTATTCGTGCCAAAGGTGTTTAATATCCCGCCAAATAACAGCGCCCCTTCAGGGCGGGGTTGCTGATTATTGCCGCCAGCCGTCTTCCAGCGGCAAAATCGGCATAACCTGACCGTTATGCGCAATACGGTAACGGAGGTCTTCCAAGAGGGAGGCCGGAAGAAAGATACCTGCAAGAAAGGCGGCGGTGTTGGCGGCGCTTTCTGTGCCGCCAAGGCTTACAGCCGCTGTGGGCAGATGTTCCAGAACCTTGTCGATAAATTTGGGCTTGGGGTATTCGCTGTACACCATTTTCTTATTTGCAGGAATTTTCGCCATTTCGCGGGCAATGCGGATCGCATCGGCAAGGCCGCCGGTACTGTCAACCAAACCGGCCTTGAGCGCGCCATGCCCCGAAAACACCCGGCCCTGAGCGGCGGCTTCAACCGTTTCAATGTCCATGTTTCTTCCGGCGGCGACTTTTGCGGTAAAATCGCCGTACAGGTCAAGAATGTAACTCCGGTAACGCGCTTCTTCCGCAGGGCTTAAATCGCGCCGGGGCAGAATCATCCCCGTTGCCAAATCGGCGTGTTCGCCGCGTTGCATGGATTCCATGGTAAAGCCCAGTTTGCTGTTCAGGCCATTGTCGTAAAACCAACTGCCGATAACGCCAATGGAACCGGTCAGCGTGTAGGGCGTGGCCGTAATATGGCTGGCGTTCATGCTTGCCCAATAGCCGCCCGACGCCGCTACCGCCCCCATTGAAACCACCACCGGAATCCGTTTTTTGGCGTGCTTGACCGCCTCGTTAATGTAATCCGCGGCCTCGGCGCTGCCGCCCGGCGAATTGATGCGGAGCACCATTGCCTTAACCCGGTTTTTTTCGGACACTTCGCGGATGGTGCGGGCAAGACTGCGGGCGGCCATACCCCTCTCCATGTCGGTTACCCCGTTGGCGTAAACCACGGCAATCACCGGGGGCTTGCTGAAAAGACCGCCGCTTTTACCCGCGCCATAAAAAGCCTTGCTCTCCATAAGGCTGGATGCCGGATCGCCGTACAGAGCAAAGTGTTTCACTTCCCCGCCCTCAATGGCTGTAAGCGCCCCGGCCACCGCTTCTTCCCTGCCAAGATAATCAACCAGCCCCCGCTCCAGCGCGCTTTTTGACGAAAACATAAAATCCCGGTTCCGTATCGAATCAAATTCTTCCCGCGTCCATACGCGGGACTGCATCACCGTATCGCGGGTAAGGTTAAAAGTATCGTCTAACACTTCGCCGTACTGCCTGCGGTCGGCGTCAGACAGCGCGTCCTGAGTGTAGGTTTCCGCCGCTGATTTATATTCCAGATAGCGCAGTTCCCTTGCGCCGATTCCCAGCTTTTCCAGCGTATGCAGCACATAACCCCGGCCCCATGCGTAGCCGGTCAGGGCAAGGCTTCCCTGTTCATCCAGTACAATTTTGTCCGCGACCGAGGCAAGGCAATACAGGTCAAGATCGGCGGCGCTGATAAAGGCGCAGATTTTTTTCCCCTGCGCCTTGAAATTTTCGAGGGCGCTCCGCAGTTCCCAAAGGGTTTCACGTCCGGCCCCGTAAGCGGAAATATTGAGAACGATCCCCCGAATCCGGTTGTCTTTGCCCGCCCGTTCAATAACCCTAAAAAGTTCCAAATCGGAGCGGGGGCGGAACGAACGCACCCGGCTTTGAATCGCCTGATTATTCAGGTTAAGTTCAAGATATATATTCTGTGCAAATAGCCGGGATGCAATCAAGCAGAGTACCCCCAAAAATAACAATTTTCCATGCGCGCTCATTCCTTCTTTATCCTTATTTGGCAGCCAACCGTGTTCATAGGAAAAGTGTACAATAAATTACGGCTTTTTTCTATATATTGAAAAGCAAAAGCGGCCCGCATCCCCGGTTTGATAATTGTACATTGAGCCGGCTTTAAAACTTCAGTTTTGAAATTGCTTCTTATCCATTTTCATGTTATATTTTTTCTGGAGGTTTCAGTGAGTGTAAACCGCGAGCATAAAAGCAGCGTTTTCTCGTTTGTGTTCGGCCATGAAGATACCCTGCGGGAACTGTACAGTGCCCTGAAAGGGGTTCATCTGCCCCTGGACTTGCCGCTAAAAATCGACACCCTGGAAGACGCCTTGTTCAAAACCAAAATCAACGATATTTCTTTTGAGATTGGGGATAAACTAGTAGTGCTCATTGAACACCAGAGTACTATCAACCCTAATATGCCGGTACGCCTGCTTTCATACATTGCCAGAATATACGAAAAGATACTATCCGGGAAAAAGAACGCAAAACTGTATGGGAAAAAAGGCCTTAGCCTCCCCCGGCCCGAGTTTATCATTCTGTACAATGGCCTTGACTCCTGCCCGGACACGATGACCATAAGGCTGTCTGAATCCTTTGCGGATGTTGCTTCCCTGGGGCTGCCCAAAGACGCGCCGCCTGATCTGGAGTTGGTGGCGAGGGTATATAATATTAACAAAGGCCACAATCAGGCGATAGTCCAAAGAAGTGAAAAGCTGAACGGATATGCGGCATTTATCGCCAAGGTACGGGACTGTGAGGCTGAATTACTGGGCGGCAAAAAACGCGGCGGTTTTTCAAAAGAAGATCGGGCAAATATCGAAAAAGCCGCGATGGAGAAAGCGGTAAAGTGGAGCATAACCCATAATATATTAAAGGATTTTATGGAAACCCATGGTACGGAGGTAATCAATATGCTGTTTGACGAATGGAAACTGGAAGAGGCGCTTGTGGTTGAACGGGAGGAAGGCCGGGCAGAAGGCCGCGAGGAAGGCCGCGAGGAAGGCTGGGCAGAAGGCCGCGAGGAAGGCCGAGTGGAAGGCCGCGAGGAAGGTTGGGCAGAAGGCCGAGTGGAAGGACTTGAGCTTGTAGCCAGAAATTTATTGACAAAGGGGCTGCCTCCTGCGCTTATACAGGAAACCACCGGCCTTGACATGGAAACTATCGAAAACCTGGGAACGGGGCTGTAGTTCGCTGGCATGTTTCGATGCGTTTACTTCCCCAAGCGCTGTTCCGGGGAATCATGGAAATTTTTGCAAGCTGGCAGCATGATCATCATCATCCAAACAGAATGCAAAAATTCAAAATACCGTGCTTATGTACCCTTGACCTTTTGGAACCAATAGAGTAAGTTTGACAATATAATTTTATTTTGGAGGTTCTTTTTATGAAGAAACTGCTTCTTGTGTGTGTGCTGGGGCTTGGTCTCGTTGTCACGGGGGTATTCGCAGATCATCCCAGTGGTTTGGGTATTGGTGTTTTAGGACGTTTTGGCTACGGAGCAGGTGGCGGCTTCGGTGGTGGGGCTCTTTCGCTCAAGCTGCCGAAAATACCTATCTTTTGGGGTGTTAATGCTGGAATCGGCACTAATTTTTTTAGCGTTGGTATAACCGGTGATAATTACCTAATCGATCAGACGCTGACCACCATCGGCGGGTCCGTGCCCTTCGGCTGGTATTTGGGACTTGGAGGGTATTTTGACTTCGCCAACTGGACGTGGAAAGATGCATATTATTGGAACGGCAAATGGAATAACTATTCCCGTACCAATTTAGGCCTCGGCGTCCGTGTGCCCATCGGCATCGATCTGCAAATACCAATCTCTACTATCAAACTGGAGGTTTTCCTTGAAGCGGCGCTCAGCCTTGGCCTTGGAATATACCTCTATGATGATAGCCAGTACTGGAAAGACAATAAGGGGAGCAGCGTAGGGTTTGAATGGGGCATACCTGCATCCGTGGGCGTCCGGCTCTGGATATAGTCCGGTTTTACCCCTAGCTAAAACCCCCGCACAGCGGGGGTTTTTATTTGGCCATCGGCGCTTCGGTTCCCATGCTGAATTGCTATGCGCTGTTATTTTTACCGGCGGCGGCTATCAGTTCCTGGTAGGCTTTTTCATCCAGGGTATATTTTTCGATTAGGATCATTGCGCCCAGCAGTGTCAGAGCGGGAACGGGGCCTATCAACAGTGTTATGGCAAAAATCGCCTTGCCGCCCTGTTCGGCGTTTGCCACATATCCGCCTATCGATAAAAGCAGGCCGGAAAGAAACACCGAAAAACTGGTTCCCAGTTTAGAGATAAAAGTCCATATTCCGTAATAGGCCCCTTCTTTTCGCTCCCCGGTTTTGGCGGCATCGTATTCAACGGTGTCAGGCACCATTGCAAACGGGGCGACATAACCAAAGCCAACGCCTATTCCAGCGTACACCATAAAAATCAGAAAAAAGTTTGGGCCAAGCCGCTGCCCCAACAAAAAGATAACCATACAGGCGCTGGCAATAACGGCAAAACAAATCTGGTAGGTCCGCTTCTTCCCTATCCGTTTGGAAACCATTACCGAGAGGGGAATACACACCATAGCGGTAAGCAAAAGAATCATCATTGCAAGGGGAGTAATATCTGGCCTTTTGTACACATATTCAGTGTAATAGGCAAGGATGCTTTGCAGAAACGTAATGCCCATTATGTTAAGCGAATAGGTTAACAGCAGTATAACATAGGGACGGTTTGAAAATACCTGCCGGTAAGTTGCAAAAAAGCCTTTGGTAGGAAGGTCTTTGGCGCTGTGCCGTTTTTCCCTTACGCCAAAAAAGGTAAGCAGGGTAACCAAGGTCATCACCGCGCCCAGGCTAAGGCCCATCATTGACCAGCCGAATCGTATATTGCCCGGCCCAATGCCGGCAAAAAAATCCACAATGGGCTGAACCGCCGCCGCGCCCAGAATCGTGCCAAAAACCGCGCAGCCAAAACGGTAGCCGTTCAGGGAACTTCGTTCATGGTAATCGCCGGTTAGTTCCGGGGTAAGAGAGGAATATGGAATATTGATAACTGTTGAGACCGTATTGAGCAGCATCAAAGCAAGGCTTACCCACAAAACCAGCAGAACAGGCTTATCGATATTTGGCGCGGAAAAGAACAGCCACATGGCAAACATCATGGGAACGGCCCCAGCCAGAAGATAGGGCCGCCGCCTGCCCCAGCGAGTCAATGTCCGGTCGGAAATAAAGCCCATTACCGGGTCTGTTACCGCATCCCAAACTTTACCCGCCATTACCGCAATACCCGCCCAGGCTGCGGCAACGCCTACAATGTCGGTAAGGTATTTAAGGCTCCAGAAACCCATAAGGGTAAAAAACATGTTTCCGCCCAGATCAAAAATACCAAAACCAAGTTTCTGTTTAACGCTTAGCCGTTTGGATTTCCATTCTTCCATATTACGCTCCCCTGCTCCACAAGCGGCTATTCTGAAACAGTTTAATCGCCGCACAAAATATCGTACAGCCTTTCCAAATCTTCCATTGAATAATACTCGATGTGAATACGGCCTTTGGAAAGATCGCCTTCTAAAACCACCTTGGTTCCAAGCCTGCCGATAAATTTTTCTTCTATATCGATAATTTCAGGAGGCCGGACTGCGGCGGACTTTTCCTTTGCAGCGGCCTTTTCTTCCCCGGCAGGATTATCGTTCAGGCTTGCCACGCATTTTTCCGCCTCCCGCACCGAAAGGCCCTTTGCAAGAATTTCCTGGAACAGCTTTTCACGCAGTTTTTTGTCGTTTAACGCAAGCAGGGCGCGGGCATGGCCGGGACTAATAATGCCCTGTTCCAGGCTTTTTTGGACATCGGCGGAAAGTTTAAGCAGCCGCAGGGCGTTTGCCACAGTGGGGCGGCTTTTGCCAACCCTGGCGGCAATCTCCTCCTGGGAAAGGCCGGAAAAGTCCATCAGGTTTTTGTAAGCCGCCGCTTCTTCTATTGGGTTAAGATCGGTACGCTGAATATTTTCGATAAGGGAAATTTCAAGCCGCTTTTGGTCGGTGTATTCCCGGATAATAACCGGAACCTCGGCAAGGCCGGCCAGGCGCGCTGCTCTGGTTCTTCGTTCACCGGCAATGATAATATACGAGCCGTCACCCACGGCGGCGGCGATTATCGGTTGAATTATGCCGTGTTCGGCAATGGAATCCGCCAGTTCCCGCAGTTCCGCTTCGTCAAAATTTTTCCGGGGCTGTCCGGGGTTGGGAACAAGTTTATCCGGCGAAAGATGAACCACCGCGCCCAGGGCCCCTCGTATTGTGTTTTCAGCAAGGGGCGGCCCTGCGTCGTTTCCATCCGCCATATCAAAAACGGATACATCATCGTCGGTAGGAAGCAGCGCTTCCAAACCCCTGCCCAGCCCTGTTTTACGCGCCACGCTGAATCACCTCCCGGGCAAGGCTTTGATAGGCTTTTGCCCCTGAACAAGCGGGATCGTACAGGGAAACGGGCAGTCCGTGAGAAGGGGCTTCGGAAAGGCGGACATTCCGGGGGATAATTGTGGAAAAAACAGCGCTTTTAAAATAAGCGCTTACCTGTTTAACCACATCCTGCGCCAGCCTGGTGCGGGGATCGTACATGGTAAAAAAAATACCTCCAATGCCAAGCGGCTGATTAATGCCTTTCTGAATCCGCTTAACCGTTTGCAGCAAAAGGGTAAGCCCTTCCATGGCAAAATATTCACACTGCATGGGGATAAGCACCTCGTCGGCGGCTGCCATGCCGTTCAGGGTAAGTACGCCCAGGCTGGGCGGGCAGTCGATCAAAATAAAATCGTAGTGATTTTTTACCGGCTCAAGGGCTTTTTTAAGAAAGAAATCCCGCTCCTCCTGTTCAATAAGCTCCACCGCCGCGCCGGAAAGGTCTATACTGGCAGGAATTACATCCAAATGGGGAACAACAGTCTTTCTAACGGCCTCGTCAATACCGGCGGCCCCGGACAAAAGTTCATATATTCCCGGCTTGGGCGGCTTTATCCCCACGCCACTGGAAAGATTCGCCTGGGCGTCAAAGTCCACCAGCAGCACGGACTTTCCCTCTTCCGCAAGATATGCGCCTATATTGATGGCGGAAGTAGTCTTTCCTACTCCCCCTTTTTGATTCACAAAGACGTAAATCTTACCCATACTACAACTATATACGATTTATAGAGAATATGTAACTGCCTCGTATCCAGGGCTCCTGCATTTACTTTTCTGAAGGCAACAATTCTGGAAAATTCTGAAATTTAGCAGAAAATATGAATCAAAAAACCGAAGAAGGAACGGATAGGAAGGGAAAA
>JAITHQ010000010.1 GCA_031279925.1 Treponema sp.
GGATCAGCCTTCCACCGGCTCCCTGGCCCCGTCAGACCAGAGTACCACGTTCTCCCGTTAATCTAAATCATAGATTCTCCGTGGACCTTCTTTAGTTATTCTTAAGGGGAACAACTATAACGCCCTGAAGGGCAGGGTATTAAACCCCTTCGGCACGAATCAAGGCGAAATATTCTCTTGCTATTCACAGACCACAACTATTCGGCTGCTATAATACTGGAAAACAACCGGGAAGAAGTATGTGAATGGTGCCGCCGGTATTATTTTGAATTATCCCCCCCCTCCCCCCATACACACACACCACCACCAAAAAACCACGCATAAAGTATTACCAACTGCTATAATGAAGGCTTAGTTAACCAGGATAATTTCTTTAGTGTTCTTCCCCTGTTTCGTCTTCCCCTCTCCAGTCTGAAAGTTTACGGTGCAGTGTTTTTCTGCCAATGCCAAGGGCTTTGGCGGCTTTGCTTTTGTTTCCATGATAAAAAGAAATGGCGCTGCGAATTATTATTTTTTCCGATTCTTCAAGGCTTGCGTTGCGGGGAATGCGTATCCAGTCATCATCGCCTGCGGACCGCAGGGCCGGGGGCAGATCGTCTTCGATTATCAGGCTTTCCCGAGACATAACCACAGCGCTCTCTATACAGTTTTTTAACTCACGAATATTGCCGGGCCAATCGTAGGCATAAAGGCGGGCGCGGACCTTTTCGTGTATGCCATCGATAACCTTGCCGTTTTCGGCGGCAAATTCCTTTAGAAAGGCATCGGCCAGCAGGGGGATGTCGTCTTTCCGCTCGCGCAGGGGGGGGACGCGGATGTTTACCACGTTAAGGCGAAAGTACAGGTCTTCGCGGAAAGCGCCCTTTTCGATTTCCGCCTGCAAATCCTTGTTGGTAGCCGCTACGATCCGTACATCGGTCTCGATGGTATCTTCGCCGCCAACCCGTTCAAACTCCCGCTCCTGCAAAACCCGCAGCAGTTTTATCTGGATGTTCTGATCGATTTCGCCTATTTCGTCCAGAAACAGCGTTCCCCCGTTGGCAAGTTCAAAACGGCCCCGTCTGCGGGATACAGCCCCGGTAAAGGCCCCTTTCTCGTGCCCAAACAGCTCGCTTTCAAGCAAATTGGCCGAAAGGGCGGCGCAGTGAACCTTAATTAAAGGCTTTCCCTTGCGGGGCGAAAATTCATGGATAGCGTCGGCTACCAGTTCCTTGCCAACGCCGGATTCGCCGCTGATAAGAATCGACGCCTTGGTTGGCGCGGCCCGGCTTACCGTATCGAACACTTTGCGCATGGCGGCGGATTTACCGGTAATTTTTTCAAACTGCCTGCCCAGCCCCAGGTCTTCTTCCAGGCGGCGGTTCTGCAGGGCAAGCTCGCGGTTGGCAAGGGCGCGTTTTACCAAAAGGGAAAGGCGGTCAAGGTTTACCGGTTTGGTAAGAAAATCCCAGGCCCCGTCCCGCATGGCTGTTACGGCGTTCTCTACCGTACCGTGGCCGGTCAGAATGATTACCGGAAGTCCCGGTGTTTCCGCAAGAATCCGGCGCATCAGCTCTTCCCCGCCCATGCCGGGCATACGCAGATCGGTTATTACCAGATCAATATCGCCTTTGCCAAAACGATTCCAGGCAGCGCTCCCGTCTGCGGCGCATACAACCTCGTAGCCGTCCATCGCAAGAGATGCGGCAAGCCCTTCACGGATATTTTTTTCATCGTCAACAACAAGGAGTTTAAATTTCATTTTCCGCTCCTGCGGGACTGGCGTTATATGTAATCAACCTGCGTTCCTTCTGATGAATGGGAAGGCTTATCTCAAAATTGGTTCCCTCCCCTTCGCGGGAATCTACGGAAATTTCTCCCTGATGCTCACGGATTATCTTAAAAACCATGGTAAGCCCCAGGCCGGTTCCGTTATCCCTGGTTGTAAAATACGGCTCAAATATTTTGGTAAGGTTTTCTTCGCTTATGCCAACGCCGGTATCGCAGATGCTTATCCTCACTTCGTTATCCGCCTTCATGCTGGCAATGGTAAGCAGCCCGCCCGCCGGCATTGCGGCCTGGGCGTTTTTTATAAGGTTAAGCAGGGCCTGTTTTAGGTACCGTTCGTCCATAAGCACCGGCGGCAGCTTTTCGTCCAGTTCCAGCAAAACCTTTATCCGCGACAGTTCCATTTCCGGGCCGACAAAACCAGCAAGCTCGTCAATCAGGCTGTTGATGTTCCCCTCGCGCAGTTCCAGGGCCATGGGGCGCACCGCAAAAAGAAAATCAACAACAATGTGGTTAAGCCGATCCACTTCCTCATTCAATATCTTTAGGTACTTGCCAAAAAGGTCTCCCGCGCTTTTGTTTTTTGCGTCCGCCTTGCCCGCCAAATGGGGGTTCTTTGCCAGAGCCTTCTGCATCAATTGCAGATGAATAGAAATTGAGCCAAGGGGATTTTTTATCTCGTGGGCAACGCCGGCTGCCAGCGTGGTAAGGCTTGCCAGGTTTTCCGCACGGCGCAGCCTCGCTTCTCTGGCCCGTTTTTCGGTAATGTCTTCTATATAAATAAGCGAACCGGTAATACGGTGTTCCTGCACCAGAGGGTGTACGCTGATCGACAGCAGCCGGTTCTGCCCCTGGGTTTCCACATCGATCTCCCGGTCCAGCGCCCGCTCGCCGTTCAGCAATGTTTGCCGGAAAAATTCTACAAACCGTTCATCCCGAACGATTGTCCACAGCGCCCCGGATTCGCTGTGATTCACCGGCAGCAGGCGCTGGGCGGCTTTATTCGCCATGACAAGACGATGCTGCTCATCGCAAACCAGAATCCCGTCGGGGAGGCTGTCCAGCACTGTTTCAAACCGCCGAATCTCCCCCGATGCGGAAGCCAGCAGTTCCCGGCACTGCTCTATGGTAAGCTTATTCAGCTTGCTAATTGCCCGCTTGTAAAAATCACTCATACCCGCCCCGTCACCAGAGTGCAAGCGCTTCCTGCAGGCGGCAGAACAGCGATTCCAGAACCAGGGTAGGGTTCTGATTCCAAACGCCCGCAGCCGCTTCCGCCTGATTAATATGGTTCCGCCAAATGTCGTTATACGCAATAGAATGGGGCCCCGCCTCCCCCTGCCGTATCGATTCGGCGGCAAGATCAAGAACAAGGCGGAGGAAGCGGGGAAAGGACCGGGCCTGAAAGCCGTCGCTTTCTGCCAGCAGCGTTCCAATTACCTCCCGCGCTGTGGACGAGCGGCCAAAACCGGCGGCCTCGGCAATGGGGGCGCAGTACGCGCCCAGGGCCGTAAGGGCGGCGGGGATAGAATCCCCCCCCCTTTTTTTGAACGAAAGCGCCGAGGAGCGGGCAAGGGAAGCGATAAAAAAAGCGGCAAGGGGGTAGAGTTTTTCAAGCGGCTGGGAAAAAAACGAATCGATGTAGGCGCTGACAAGCCCCCCTGCCTGCTGCCGTTCCCCTTCCCGCTGCCGGGCAGGGGAATCGCGGAATACACGGCGGATAATTTCCCGTTCTTCTTCCTCCTCCCGTTTAAGAAAACGGTAGGGCCGCAGCCGCGAGGCAATGGTGGGCAGAACAGCCTCTCGCCGCTGGACGCAGAGAATTATGCTGACCGCTTCGGGCGGCTCCTCCAGAATTTTAAGCAGGGAGTTACGCGCCCCCTCCTGCATACGGTCGGCGTTTTCAAAAATAAGGGTCTTGTGTTTCCCTACCGGGGCCAGGCGGCTCCAGTAAGCGGCCCGCCGTATCTGGGCAATGGGAATCGTTTCGCCCATACCTTCGGCCTCAAGTTTAAGCGCATCCTTTAAAAGTGAATCGCCAAGTTTTTCCATGGCGGCCCCATCCGCTTCAGCCCCTCCGGTAAGGGCGGCGGAACGCGATTCAAATTCGTCCAGCGCTTCTTCCAGCGATTGCAACAGGGGGCTGAATTTTCCCGCCTTGGGATCATCCTCCCAAAGAACCGGCGAAAAACGGGCCGTTAGCTTCCGTAAAGAACGGATAAAAAGCGTCCGCGTAGCCGTGGTTTTTTCCCGTAAAAAGGCAGTGCGGGAAGCGGCAATTTCAGCGGCAAAGGGGCGCTGTCCGAGCAGCAAAAGGTCGCCGTGAATCAGGCAGCGGTGCCGGAGGCAGGCAGGGCAGGAACAGTTCCAGGGGGCCGCCGGGGCGGTATCTATAGCCCCGTTCTCGCAGGAAAGCGCGCGGGCCAGTTCCAGGGCGGCGCTGCCCTTTCCAGACGCAGGAGGGCCAAAGAACAGCATAGACGGGGCAAGCCTGTTGGATCGTATATCTTCGGCAAGCTGCCCGGCGGCGGCCTGGGCAATGATATTCTCAAACACTATAGCCCCCCTGCCGTTTCCGGCAACGGGGCCGTTATACCGGCGTCCGTGCCGGCCTGCCCCTGTATAAGCGGCAAAAGGATCCGCGCAAAAATACTTTGTTCAAGCAGGGGCTTTTCCTCAAACAGGGGCTGGACGCTGAGCAGGAACAGAAGCAGGCTTACCACGATTATCCCCTCAAACATTCCAAAAAACATTCCCAAAAACCGGTCTACCCTGCCAAGCCGCACTCCTTCAATTATTTCTTTCAATATTGATTCCAGAATTTTAATGGCAACATAAACAATCAGGAACAGGGCAATAAAGGCGATAATTTCGGGAATAATTTGAAGGTTTGGCATAAATTTACCCCTGACAAATTCGCCGCCCCTGCCGTAAAAAAACAGCGCCGCCAAAAGGCCAAACACCAGCGCCGCCATTGACAACAGCTCGCCAATAAAACCCCGCAGGGCGCAACGTACCGTAAAAATAACAATCAGGGCGGCGAACACAATATCGATTACCGCAAAGTTCATTTGTTCTCCCCGGCGCGGGCATTAAGCGCTTCGATAATACTCTGGGCGATAATGGCCGCCCCGTCCAGGCGGCCAATTGCAAAAGAAGCGGCAGCCATTGCCTGTCGTTTTTCAGCGTTGTTTGCAATACCGGTTACCGTTTTTACAAGATTTTCAGCATTTGCCGCATTCCCCTCTAGCACTATGGCGGCGCCGGCCTTTTCAAAGAAACGGGCGTTTTCCACCTGATCGCCTCTCGTGCCCGATCCACACAGCGGTATAAGCGCCATAGGCTTACCCAGAACCGCACATTCCCACACCATGCCCGCTCCGCTTCTGCCCAGGGCAAGTTCAGCCGCCGCCAGGACATGGGGCATTTCCTGGTTTATGTAGCGATAGGGCCGGTAACGCTTCGAGGCGGGAAGGTCCCATTCCAGCCCCAGCCCGGTCTGATGCACTACCGTATAATAGCGGGTAAGCTCCGGCAAGGCGGCGCGGATCAGGGCGTTTACCTCGCCCGCGCCCTGGCTGCCCCCCAGCGCAAGAAGAATACGATCCTCCGGCCCCAGGGACAGAAAGGCGCGGCCCCTTGCAGGATCGGCTGCGCGGAATTCCGCCCGTACCGGGTTGCCGCTAACCGTAATGCGGTTCTGCACGGCGGCGGGCAGCAGGCCGGCAGTGCCCTGGTAAGCGGTAAAGACCCTGCCCCCGGTGCGGGAAACAAAACGCAGGTTAAGCCTAGTGGCAAGACCTGGGCTAAAATCCGACTCGTGGGTAAAAACCGGAATACCAAGCGTAGCGGCGGCGGCGCAGGGCGGTACACTGACAAAACCGCCTTTGGAAAAAAGAATATCAGCTTTTTGTTTTTTCAGGATTCTCCGGGCTGCGAAAAAACCGGCGATAACCCGAAAAAAATCGGGAACCGTTTTCAGGGTAAAATACCGCCTGAGCCTGCCTGCGGGAACGCCAAAAAATTCCACGCCTTCGCCTTCAACCAAAGAGCGGTCCATACCACTGGCGGAACCGATCCAGAAAATGCGGCAGCCCTGCCCGGCAAAACGCCGCGACAGTTCCAAAGCCACCGCAAGCCCCGGATAGATGTGCCCTCCGGTTCCCCCTCCGGTAAAAGCGATATTAACCATACTGTAACGATACCCGATTGATGGCATTTTCTCAATGCCGTATGCAAGGCGGCTGCATTTTTCGTTCCGGCTGTTTACGAAAATCTGCATTTTGCGGGTTTGTCCCATTTCAGGTTTTCAATGGCGTGTGGTGTTTTTTTAAAAAAGCGCTTGATTGTTTAAGGGAAGATTTGTATAGTAGGGCGCTAGGTGTACGAACACGCTGGATTGCCCGGTTAATGGGGCAATGAAAAACAATTACGGTAAGGAGCGAATGTAAATGAGTGAAAAAACAAAACTCTTGCTCGACAAGAGTTACACAATTGGCCCGGTGGGAAAGCGGCTCTATTCAACTTTTGTTGAACATCTGGGCAGATGCGTCTACGAAGGTATTTATGAACCAGGCCATCCTGCCACCGATGCAGACGGTTTTCGTGAAGACGTACGGAGCTTGGTGCGCGAGCTGCACTTTGGCGCAATCCGCTATCCTGGAGGAAACTTTGTCTCAGGGTACAACTGGCGTGACGGCATTGGGCCGCGCGCGGAACGCCCGGTACGCCTGGACTACGCATGGTCTTCCATTGAGCCAAATCAGATAGGTATGGATGAATTTTGCGATTACGCACAATCGGTGGACAGCGAGGTTATGTATGCGGTGAATATGGGAACCGGTACGCCCCAGGAAGCCGGCTACCTGGTTGAGTACGCAAATTTTCCCAAAGGAACATATTTTTCCGACTTGCGAATCAAAAACGGCCACGCCGATCCCCACAATATAAAATTGTGGTGTATCGGAAACGAGATGGACGGCTCCTGGCAGATATGCCACCTTGACGCGCATGATTACGGCAAGAAAGCGCTTGAGACCGCGAAAATTATGAAGTGGGCTGATCCTTCCATCGAGCTTGCGGTGTGCGGCAGCGCGACATCGCTGCAACCCACATTCCCCGAATGGGATCGTATTGTACTGGAGCATACCTACGACAAGGTGGATTACCTGTCGCTGCACCGGTATTACGAAAATCAGGGGAACGAGATTGATTTTCTTTCATCCTGGTACGAGATGAACGAATTTATACAATCCGTCGCCGCGACCGCCGATTATGTCAAGGCGGTAAAACGTTCCAAAAAAACGATGATGCTTTCCTTTGACGAATGGAATATCTGGTATCAGTCGAAGACGCGGCTTACGCCATGGGAATTTGCTCCCCACATTTTGGAGGACCAATATTCACTGCTCGACGCGCTTGCCTTTGGCGGACTGCTCTGCACCTTGATCAACAATGCCGGACGGGTGCGGATAGCCTGCCTTGCCCAGATGGTCAATGTCATTGCGCCGATAGTTACCGAAAAGGGCGGTAAGGCAATCAAACAGACCACTTTTTATCCCTTTGCGATGGCTGCCAAAAATTGTTCCGGGGTGGCGCTCCACGTGCTGGGAAAAACCCCGGTGGTTGAAAGCGCCGCCTACGGCCAGGTTTCGGCAATTCCCTGCGCGGCGACATGGGACGAACAGCGGCGCGAAATCAGCCTGATATGCGTAAACACCTCGGAAGATACCCATGCCCTGGAAATTGATCTGCGTTCATTCGGCAAGGTACACTGGCTTGAACACAGCGCGCTTTCCGGC
>JAITHQ010000035.1 GCA_031279925.1 Treponema sp.
GTTTGCCCTTGAGGTGCATCCCACCGAGATTGCCTTTGATTACTACACTGCCGAGCGGCTGCTTAAAGAATTCAAAAACCGTAAAACCCTGGGCTTTAACTTTGATCCGTCCCACCTTATCTGGCAGGGCGTTACCCCGCACATTTTCCTGCGGGATTTTGCCGGCAAAATTTACCATGTCCACATGAAAGACGCGGCGGTAACGCTGGACGGCAAGGCGGGGATACTTGGCTCGCATATTACCTTTGGCGATACGCGGCGGGGCTGGAATTTCCGTTCGCTGGGGCACGGCGATGTTGATTTTGAAAACATTGTCCGGGAACTGAACGCCATGAACTACAAGGGCCCGCTTTCCGTTGAATGGGAAGATTCCGGCATGGAACGGGAATACGGCGCAAAGGAAGCCTGCGAATTTGTACGAAAGGTTGATTTTTCGCCGTCCAATGTCGCCTTTGACAAGGCGCTTAAATCGGACTAACGCGGCGGCAGTGGCGCATAACAAATGACATCTAACGGAGCGGGAACCGGCGGCGCGGCGGATATTATTCTCTCCATTCAGGGCATTACCAAGGAATTTGACGGGGTAAAGGTTCTGGACAATGTTTCGTTTGACCTTAAACGGGGCGAAATTATGGGGCTTATTGGGGAGAACGGCGCGGGTAAATCAACGCTGATAAAAATTATCACCGGCATTTATTCGCCTTCCGGCGGTTCCCTTGCCTTGAACGGCAGGCCCGCGCAGATTCCCGATTATATCGCCGCGAAAAAACTGGGCGTTTCGATGGTTCCGCAGGAATTCAACCTTATCAACACCCTAACCGTGTACGAAAATATTTTTCTGGGGAACGAATTCCGCAGGCCCTCCGGCCTTTTGGACAAACCCAAAATGCGGGAACTTGCGGCAAAACAGCTTGAAGAACTGAAAATGCCCGTGGGGGTGAATCAACTGGTAAGCAAGTTAAGCGTTGCGGAAAAGCAGATGGTGGAAATTTCCAAAGCCCTGATGCTGCACTCGCGGCTGCTTATCATGGACGAGCCGACCACCACCCTTACCGGCCACGAGGTTGAAACGCTTTTTGGCCTGATGCGTGACCTAAAGGCTCAGGGCGTTACCATTATGTTTGTTTCGCATAAACTGGGCGAGATAAAGGCAATCTGCGACCGCGTAACCGTACTGCGTGACGGCAGGCTTATCAGCGTTGACGATATTACCGGTGTTAACGAAGAAGACATTGCCCGTAAAATGATAGGCCGCACGGATTTTACCCAGATTTTTCCCGCAAAAATTCCCCGCCCCGCAGACACGGTGGTGCTGGATGTTAAAGGGCTTTCCATCAAGGGCCTGTTAAACGATATTTCGTTTTCGCTGCGCAGGGGCGAGGTTGCCGGCTTTGCGGGGCTGGTTGGTTCGGGCCGTACCGAGCTTGCCGAAGCGGTAATGGGCCTGCGCCAGATTAACAGCGGAACCATTAACCTGAGCGGGCGGGGGGCGGTGCAGATAAGGCGGCCCGCCGCTGCGGTACATTACGGCCTGGGTTATTTGAGCGAAGACCGGCAGGGCAAGGGCATTGTGCAGGGCTTTAATCTGCCCCAAAATATCACCCTTATATCGCTTAAAAAATATATAAAGGGATTATTTATCGATAAAAAGACAGAGGCGGAAAAAACCGCAGACTATGTTAAAACCTTTCACATTGCCGCAGCGTCGCAGAAAATGGCGCTACGTTACCTTTCCGGCGGCAATCAGCAAAAGGTGTACCTTTCCCGCTGGCTGGACACCAGCCCTTCCATTTTGATTCTTGACGAGCCGACACGGGGCATTGACGTCAGCGCCAAGCACGAGATTTACGAGTTTATTCATCAGCTTGCGTTGCAGGGCATTACCTGCTGGGTAATTTCTTCGGAACTGGAAGAAATTATCGGCCTGTGCAGCAGGGTGTATGTAATGCGGGAAGGCGCGCTTGCCGGCTGTGTTGAAGGCGATCATATTAACGAAGAAGAAATAATGTTTTACGCCACGGGAATAAAGGGGAATACAATCTAATGAGCAAAGCGTCAATCAAAAAAAGCGGTCTTGCCGCGGTTACAGCTAACTTTAAATGGAGCGAACATTCCACCGGATTGGGCTTTATCCTGCTCTTTGTGCTGGGCCTGTTTGTCTCGTGGCTTGCCCAGGGCTTTAGGGGCGTACCGATTTTTATAACGCCGGGCAACCTGCTTATGGTGCTGCGGCAGGTGTCCTATACGGGAATTATCGCCCTTGGCCTTACCCTTGTTATTATCTCAGGCGGCATCGACCTTTCCGTTGGTTCAATGATGGCCTTTGTGGGGGGCATCGCGGTTTTTCTGCTAAAGCAATTCCCAAACGATTCCCTTTTTGGCGTGTTAATCGCCCTGCTGTTTGCGCTTGTTTTTGGAACGTTCTGCGGCTTTGTTAACGGTTTTATGGTAACAAAGGGGCGCATTGCCCCCTTTATTGCAACGCTGGGAACTATGGCTATTTTCCGCTCGCTGATTCTGTATTTTTCAAAAGCGGCGAATATTGAATCCAGCAATGCTGAATTTATAAAATTCGGCCCGGCGCAGATTTTTGGCATATCGCTGCCGGCGCTGATTTTTTTCCTGTTGGCCGTGGCGATGCATCTATTGCTTAACAATACCCGCTTTGGACGCTATGTCTGCGCGGTGGGGGCCAATGAACAGGTTGCCCGTTACTCGGCAATTAATGTACAATTAATAAAACTGGTTCCGTATGCCATTACCGGTTTTACCGTTGCGGTGTCGTCGATGCTGTGGGCTTCGCGCATTAACGGTATTCAGCCCAGTCAGGTGGGGGCCGGTTATGAGTTGGACGCAATTGCCGCCGTGGTGATTGGCGGAACCTCCATGAGCGGAGGCAAGGGAACCATTATCGGCACAGTGTTAGGCGCTATCATGCTGGGAATGATAAACAACATGCTTGTTTTGGGCGGCGTTTCCTCGTTTCTGCAGCAGGCCGCCCGCGGATTGGTTATAATTGTGGCTGTATTGCTGCAATACAATAGCAACAAATAATTTCAGGAGGAAAAGAAAATGAGAAAAATCGCAATCGTTCTTTTGGTCATGCTTCTGGCCGCGCTTCCGGTGTTTGCCGGGGGAACGAAACAGGGCGACGTGATCAAAATCGGAGTGGCGGTTCCAACGGCTGACCACGGGTGGACCGGCGGTATCGGCTGGTGGGCGGATTACAAGGTAGGGGAACTGACAAAACAGTATCCCAACATTCAGTTCAATGTTGTCCATTCGGCCAACGCCACCCAGCAGGTAACTGATGTCGAAAACCTGGCCGCATGGGGCATGAATTATCTGGTGATTCTTCCCCACGAATCCGCCCCGCTGACCCAGCCGGTAAAAACCCTTGCCGCCAAGGGCCTTAGGGTTATCGTGGTAGACCGCGGTCTTACCGACACCAATTTTGGCTACGTCAACCTTGCCGGCGACAATCCCGGCCTGGGGCGGCTTTCCGGCCAATGGCTTGCCAAGACCATGAAAGCGGAAGGGCTTACCAACTACGTAGTCATGGGCGGTATGCCGGTAGTTATCGACAAAGAGCGGATGGACGCCTTTTTTGTGGAAATGGACAAAGAGTCTTCGCTGGTGGACCTTTTGGGCAAGGACAAGTATGAATTCGCCAACTGGTCAACCCAGGACGGCCTGCGCCTTATGGAAACCTTCCTGCAGCAATATCCCAAAATTGACGCGGTGTACTGTCAGGACGATGATGTTCTTACCGGCGTTCTCCAGGCGATTAAAGAATCAGGCCGCAAAGACGTAAAAATCGCTATGGGCGGCGCAGGTTCCAAGGCGGTGTACAAGATGATTATTGATGGGGATCCCCTGGTGCGGGCCACCGCTCTGTATCACCCTTCGATGATTGCTGACGGCATTCAGTATGCGGTTGATGTGGCAACCGGCAAAAAAAGCGCCGACTTCGCCGCTGCCAAACAGCCGGTTACGGTAGTTATCCCCTCCGCGCTGATCGACAAAAGCAACGTCAACCAGTACTACAATCCCGATTCTTCGTTCTAATTTGAACCAAATGCGGCGGCTCTGCCGCGATGCCCGGACTTCCTGTGAAGCCCGGGCTTTTTTAGTGCACATTAATGTTGTATTTATGAACTTTTCACAGCAGGGATTCGCCTTGCAGCCGCAAACATCGTGTTTGCTTTATTAAGGCCCCCAATTTCCGGCAACATATAGTTTATCGGAGAGAGGGGGATTCGAACCCCCGGAACCCTCGCGGGTTCAACGGTTTTCGAGACCGCCCGATTCAACCGCTCTCGCATCTCTCCAAAACTCAAGAGACTTTATTCTAGTTTGCCAAGACTTTAATGTCAAGAGGGAGGGTGCGATGCCTTACATTAAATCTTACCTAAAGGCCCCATTTTTAGGCTGGCACTGACATTCCGCCCCAAAGCGCTTGACAAGCCGCCAACGGCATGGTAATATAATTCAATTCAAAAATTGACAGGCGCCTTTTTTAAGAGCAAGCAATGAAAAAACTATGAGGTTAAACCACAATATGGGCGATATCCAAA
>JAITHQ010000148.1 GCA_031279925.1 Treponema sp.
CGACCGGCTCTGGCCGTGTGCTTCGGGGCGGATCCTGGGACTACGCTGCGGGGTTCCTGCGTTCCTCCCAGCGGGGCAACGACGATCCGTCCGTCCGGGGCGGGGCCATTGGCTTCCGGGTGGTTCGCCCCTAGTTCCTCGGCGGCAAGGAGGGGGGCGGGAATAGTTCAGGAGGTAAGCAGCATAAACAGAGACGGGAGCGGTCTGCGGCTCGTGGTGCGCGGACAGGAAACGCCTTCGTATGGGGGGCGGAAAAACAACTATATGGAGAATAATAATATTAATAACTCTACAAGATTATACCGGGTGCAGGCAGAAAAATATCACAAATGTCCTCTGGTACCAACAGCAATGCGGCATAATAATATTTCGTGGTTAAGAACCAATCCTGCATACGCGCAACTCATAACCGCATATTCCGATTTTGAGATTAAAGCTGTCACAAAATGGTATAATGACATTAGGTGTACCAGAGACATCAATCCTTTTGAGGCTTATTTCTTAAGTCTGGTAAATCTTTGTATAACCATTAAACACAATCCTTTACTTAAAAAGTTCTGTAAAGCGCCGTTTTTTACAGACACCGAACATGATGTTGGAACGCTGTGCTGCGATGATGTAACAACAATAAAGAGATGTTACAATTATGCAAAAGCATTGTTTGTATCACCAGATACACAAAATGCCGCTCCTTTCTATCATGATATAATAAAAGAAGAACTGTCCCTTTTTCAACATCTCAATCATGTTTTCAATAAAATAGGCCAAGGATGTCTGTTTCCTACAATGATGCTGGATTGGACAGATGATTTAGAAACCGCAAAGAAATTTGCTGACGATGAATATAGAGAAATATTTTCTATCGACATGATGAAGTGTTTCGATTTTTTCCGTTTTGGAATAAAATTAAAACTCGATAATTCAAGATCTCTATTGTCTCAGGTAATTGAAGCGCAGAATGTATTGATATCTGGCGCACAAATAAATTCACAACAAAAAAACACAGAAACTAATTTTATGGGTTTATATGCATATCGTATGAATGGTTGTAACAACCAGTTAATGATAGATCAGAGCGGTGTAACAATTTTCTGGCCATGGAGTTTTACACCTGATGAGCTGAAAAGACAAAACGACATATATAAAGGATTTGGATACGAAATTGATTTTCGGCAGGAAGACAAGTGAACACAAAAGATCAAGAAGCACAAGGGGAACCTAAATGACCAAACCCATGAGCGCGGATAATTATCCGGCGGGGAGGCGCACTAAACCCATGACGCGCTTACGCGGAAGCGGGGGCAATCTCCTTGCGAACCAGTGCGCCGATGATTTCCGAAGGGCTGTGATGCGTCATGGCGGCTTTGGCTTGCAGGTATGCCGCGCTTACCGGATCAAGGGAAATCATCGTAAAACCCTTGCGGGTCAAAAATCCGGGCTTCGAGGTGTCTATTTCCGGGGTGGTGCGCGTCCACAGTTCGTCCAGCGCGTCAGCTTCTTCGTCGGTCATTCGGGGCATTGGTTCCTCCTACAAATGATACACAGGGATAAAACATTGCGCGGAAAACATTCACCGAAACCAGAAAAAATCCACCGGTTCCTGCCGGTCGATTATTGCAAGTTCATGATGGTCGGAGCTTACGAAGTGACCGGACAATTCCATAGCGGCAGCAACGCCCACCGCATCGGCGAGGGAAAGCCGCCGGTATGTTCCTTTCAGAGCGCAAGCGTCAAACACATAGGTCATTTGGTACGGTTCCAGAGACGATCGTCAAGTTCATTCTCAAGATCAATATCTTCCCGCTGCATTTCCATGAAGCGTTCAAGGGTAAGCCGGGACCCCAGTGCCTTTGCCCGTCCCCGCAGAGGGTTTACCCATTCATCCGCCGTCTTCGCCCGCGCCGGTTCCGGGGTAACGATAACTTCCACCTTTGCCCTGCCCACCGGCAATTCCAAAGGAAGCGCCAAATGCAAATAGTGGTCGGCGGAAATGTCAACAGTTTGTGCTATGGTCATGGTTTGAGTATACGGAGGCCTGTGTGAAAAAGCAAGCGCGAAAACGGGAGGGCGGGATGAGCATAAACATAACGCGCTTACGCGGAAGCGGCGGCAATCTCCTTGCGGACCAGTTCGCCGATGATTTCCTCTGTGGTGGTGTGTTCAGCCGCAGCCTTGACACGCAGCCGATTTCCCACTATGATTCGACTTATAGCAAGTTTTTACGCCTTGCCGAACGAAAGAAACACGGCGTTTTGTTCCTGCTTTTTAATGTCGGAGTAATATCAGGAGACACACGATGTTGACAGACACATCTAAAAACGAACGCGAGATTTGGAAATTTATTAAGTTTCTTTTTGCGGCGGGTGGCGGCGTTGTCATTGAGCTATTGACACATTTTTTTCTGATTTCAACCGTGTTTAAGGATACGCTGCTCGCTCCACTGCCCCAGAGCCCGCTGCTGCGGTTATTGCAGCTTCAGGGCAGCGGAACGCTGTATGCCTTCCTCCTCTCGACGGCGGCCGGGCTTGCCGCCTCTTTTGTGTTCAACCGCAAAATCACCTTCAAAGCCGATGCCAATATGGCGCTCAGCGTAACGCTTTACATGCTTATGGGTGTTTTCACCGTCCTGATGAGCGCGTGGCTGGGAACCCTCATGAATTCCCGGCTGGTTGCGGCCATGCCCCACGCAGACATTGAGATCCCCGGAATGATCGCGAAGGTGATTATGGCCGTTCTCCCAATCGTTTGGACATATCCGCTCAATCGCTTTGTTATTCATCGCAGAAAAAAAGCGCCGGACACGGACGGCGAATGCAGCGGTACGTATAATGGCATGACGCTTTATTATAAAAAGGCCGGTGCCGGCAAGCCGATCCTTCTTTTGCATGGCAACGGAGAAACGCACGAAATTTTTGATGTGCTGATCCCACAGCTTTCCAAAACACATACTGTCTATGCCATTGACGCGAGGGGCCATGGCAAAAGCCAAAAAATAAATGAGATTCATTATACGGATTTAGCCGATGATGTGGCTGATTTTATCCAAAAAGAAAAGCTTGACAAACCCATTGTCTATGGGTTTTCCGACGGCGGCATTGTGGGTCTGCTGCTTGCAAGCCGGTATCCGGATCTCCTGGGCAAACTCATCGCCAGTGGCGCAAACGCAACGCCAAGGGGACTGAAAACGTGGATATGGGTGGTGTTTAAGCTGCTCTACTTTTTCACGCGCGATTACCGCACCAAAATGATGTTTGTTGAGCCGAACCTATCCGCGCAGGAGCTTGGGAGAATTACCGCGCCTACCATGCTACTTGTGGGTGAACGCGATGTCATCCGCCAAGAGCACACGCAGTTCATTTATCAGAGTATCGCAAAAAACAACGCTAATGTCTCGCTGCGTATCCTTCCCAAGGAGGGGCACATCAGCTATGTCGCGCACAGCAAAAAACTGTATCCCATTTTGCAAGAATATCTTGACCCTGAAATTGGCTAAAATCGGCTCTGTATTTTTGCCGAATTTCAGGCGCAAATGAATTTTGGGCTCATAAAGTAACCGGCGGTGGCGCTTACCATCGCGGCGCGGCGTGGTGGGCACCCGGTACACTTGGTGATGCTCACCGCCGTTGTCCCGGAGCGGCAGCGATATTTTTCCGAGATGGGTGCAAATGTAGAGCTTACCAACTACATTTACGGTCGCGCGGCGTACTGCGCCGCGCGGTCGAACTATCTGAGCAGATCGGTGGTTATTTCGTCAACTATTTTTCCAATGATGATAACCCGGAATATCACCGTCGGTACACAGGGCCGATTACGGCAAGCGCACGGCGACACTGACGATGCGCGTGGGTCTGCTTCCCTCTGAGGCGGGCTTTGCGGCGCTGAACGCCCTGCTGGAAGGGCTGGAGCAAACCGGCAGGCGGGGAACCTGGGGCTTTGGGGGCTGGCCCATGGAAGAACTCACCCCCAAAGTAACCGGGACCAGATTATTCAGCGGCAGGAACACCACGAGCTTTGCCGTGGAAGTCCTGCTCCTCAATGACAAACAAAAACAGGTGGGCAAAGGTTCCGTTACCCTGAGCGCCGCGCCGGGCTTTGCCGGTGGAAACAAAAGCGTTACGCTCCCCGTAGAGCGCTTTGATAGTATCCGCTTTCAGAACGTAAAGGCCGATGAACTTTCGCCGGTACTGACTATCGTGATTAACTCGGTCAACAACCCCCACCAAAGGTGGGGGCTTGAATGGCGGCCCCTAAAAGGGGCCTTGAAACCTTCCTGTTTTTCTTGTTTTCTGCCAGTCCATAAAACAAGTTTTGAGTCATTTCCATCGGTCGTTTTA
>JAITHQ010000167.1 GCA_031279925.1 Treponema sp.
CTGGAATTTTGGCGTTGCAAACGCCAAAATTCTACCTTGCAGGCTCCAAAAGAGCCCGAAAATCGGGATTTTTGCGGTTTATTGACCGCAAAAATCCACAATTTGAACAGGCTCTTAGATTGTAAAACTTCCCTTTTTTGAGTGATTTTTCCCGCAATTATGGAACCTAAAAAAGCAGCAATCCTGTCACTCCTGGTTATTTTTCTCTTTTTTGGGGCTATAGAGCCTGTTGCAAAACTCGGTTAGTTTTGCACAGGCTCTTGTAGTTTTTCGGCCTACGGCCTACAAAACTGCCTTTTTTAGCGGTTGTTATTGCAAAACTGAAGTTTTGCAACAACCTCTATATTATAATTATTGAAGATTTTGGCCGTGCAAAACTAACCATGTTTGTAGCTTGCGCTATCTCTAGAATTTAACATAGGCGAAGATAACCCAAAAGGAGAATATTTCATGTGTAACAGCAAAATGCTCCGTACGATGCCTGGCACAAGCGCCATGTTGCCGCTAAACGCCTGCTTTAACCAGCCGTGGGGCTGGGCAAAAGGCCCCACAGCAATATACCGAGGACGGGCGGTTCCTGATTAATGTCCAGGTTAGTCCGTGTGTATGGGGGGGGGGGGGGGTACATCTAAATCCCTTTCCCCTGAATTAACCGAAAACTACTGAGCCTGTTGCAAAAGTCGGTTGCTTTTGCACAGGCTCTTACCCCTCTTTGGCTATGGTTAACGGAAGGAATTTGGCATATTTGGACTTTAGTTCAAGTTTTATCGCGCCAACCGGCCCATTTCGCTGTTTTGCAATAATAAGCTCGGTGGGAATCCCATCAAGGGGAAGGGGTTCTTCGTTCTGTTCCTTTTTGTTTTTTTTTGCCTGCTCCCGGTGTAAAAACAACACCAGATCCGCGTCTTGCTCGATTGAACCGGAATCCCGAAGGTTTGCCAGCATGGGTACTTCCCATTGGGCCTCCCGGTTTAACTGGCAAAGAACCACTACCGGAATTTTAAGTTCTCTGGCAAGACTCTTTAGTGAACGTGAAATCTCGGAAATCTGTTCATAACGGGGCAATGAACTGCTTTCGTGACTGATGAGCCCCAGGTAGTCAATAAACATGATCTCGATCTGCTGCTGGGAACGGAGTTTGCGGGCCTGGGAACGAAGATCCAAAAGTTTCATATTTGGCATGTCTACAATATAGAAAGGAGCTTCGCTCATTCTTCCTGAAACTTCAAGAATCTTTCTAAAATCACTGGAACTCAGGAAACCGCTTCGCAGCTTGTTTCCATCTATCGCCGCCTCACTGGAGATCAGGCGCTGGGTCAGGGCAATATCCGACATTTCGAGGGAAAAAAAAGCAGTGGGTGTTTTTCCGTGAAACGCGATATGGGCGGCCATGTTAAGGGCAAGGGCTGTTTTTCCTACTGAAGGCCGGGCTCCGATAACGATAAAATCCGAAGGCTGAAAACCTGACGTCATTTCATTCAGTTTATCAAACCCGGTAGAAATACCGGTAATCGTCTTCTTTGTTCTGTAGGCATCGTCAATTATGTCTATGGTTCTTATCAGAACTTCGCCGATTTTACTGAACGAAAAAGCCTGACGGTTATCGCTGAGATCAAAAATACTCTGCTGGACTTCTTCCAGAATCTCTTTTGAATCTCTGGTATCATCATAGGCCTTAACGCCGATTTCCGAGGCAACGCGCAGCAATGCCCGCTTGAGCGAATAATGCTGTACCGATTGCGCATAATACTCGATGTTTGCGCTGGAGGGAATTACAGTTGTTAAAGAAGATACATAGGCCGCGCCCCCGGCCTCGTCGAGTTTGCCGTTCTGTTTAAGTTCCTGAATAACCGTCTGAATATCGGCGCGGAGTCCCTTTTCATCAAGGCTTAGAACCGCTTCATATATCTGCTGATGCGCCCTGGAATAAAAATCGGACGAACGCAGATGAAGCTGTATGGCGGCGTCCACTGCCTCGGCATCCTGCAACAGACTGCCAAGGGTGGCGCGTTCAAGCTCCTCGTCGTGGGGGGGCGTTTTATCTTTGGGTTGAGCCATAGCGCGCCGGCAAGACTTTTAAGCCTGGGCTTCCTCTGCCCCGCTTTCCGGCGCGGGGACAGAAACGGAGGCGGGAGCGCCGGCATCCGGGGGCGCAGAATCCTGTCCGGCGGATGGAGCGGCTTCGGCCTCGCTAGGCGCGGCGGCGGCAGCCTGGGATTCGTCCCTGCGGCGGCGGATTGGCTTGGCGGACGGATGATGCGTCTCGGTTTTAATCGCCTGCCCGATTATCACAAGTTGAATTTCCGCCGATGAATTTTCATACAATTTGATAAACGCCTTGTATTTCCCGGTGTTTTTAAACCCGGTCACCCCCAGATCGATCCGTTTTCGCTCAATCTGAAAACCCTGTTTGGCAAGCTCATCTGCCACAGTCTGGCTGGTAACGGCGCCATACAGTTTTCCATTGGCGCCTGCCGGCATGGTGATGGAAAGCTCCAGGCTTTCCAGTTTTTCCTTAAGACCAAGGGCATCCTGCCGTTTCTGGGTCTTACGCGCTTCAATTTCGTCTTTACGGGATTCAAACAGTTTAACTGTTTTCGGCGTATAGGGAAGGGCTATTCCCCTGGGAAAAAGATAATTCCGGGCATAGCCTCGGGCCACGTCTTTTACGTCCCCCTCCTCGCCAAGGGTGGACAGATCCTTGTTCAAAATAACCTTCATAACCAAGCTCCCCGGAGCAGCCCGCTAAGGCAGGCGGACTCTCCAATAAAAATATACAGCCGCCAAAAAAGGCAGCCGGCCTTTTCAAAGCCATCCGGCGGCGTATACTGCCGGTATGAAAAGGCGTTGAGAAACCGGCCTGGGCCGGCCTCCCCTATGGCGCGTTTTCAAAATACTCCCTCTTGAAAACGCAGGCGTTTACAGACAATTGAGATATAGCTTCCTTTGGGAAGCCAAGAGAACCGCGGTTCCCTTTGTAAACTCACAGCCCCGGAGTAGAGGCCGGCCTGTTTTGTTTTGGCACCCGCAGGGGCAGCCAGTTTTCAGCTATACCCAGAAGAACCAAGCCTCCCAGGGCAAGCATATTGATTACCGGACTAAATATTACAATGACAACCAGCACATTAAAACCAAGCCGCACAAGCGGCGGCAGGGGCCGCCTGGCAAGGCTGTACAGTATAATACCTCCGCCCTGGGCCAGAAACAGCATAACACACACAACCAAGGTGTTCCATGCGGCAATTGCGATCACTTGCATCCCGGAAACCTGGGCAAGCAGAATGGCCGGAAGGCAAAACGACAAGACCCAAATGGTATGTACCGGAACATGAAAACCGGCAAGATTCCCGCCAGGCGTCAATCGCCGCCGGAACAGCCGCGCAATGACCAATGCGGCCTGACGGCTTATGAACAGCAGCAAAAAAACCGAAGCCAGCGCGCCGCCCCTGAAGGCAACCATAGTCACCACCTCCAGAATCCGTTCAGGGGTAAGTAAATGCTCCAGAAAGGATCGCCGGACCGCATCCACATCCGAGGAATCGATATACGCCGACGCAAGCGCTTCAACCTGTGAGTGAATAAAACCGGAAAAACCCGCATCGGTGCGTGTACCCATAAAAACGCCAAGAAAAACCAATGCCCCCGCGCCAGCGGCGGCAATAAAGCGGTATGTGGCGCGTATATGGAGAGCAGTCTTGCCGTTTTCCCCTGTTCCACCGGCCATTATCCAGGTAAAGCCTATAGCCGTTACGGTGAAATACAGAAAGTCAAGGCCCGGGCCGGTGATACCGGTATGATAATACAGTGACAGGCCCAGCGACAAAACGGCGTTACAACAGGCGGCAATGCCAAAAGCAAGCCAAGCGGTTGCCGGGGTGTAGGCAAGGGCGGAATATCCCAGCGGAATGAGGAAACAGAAAGACAGGAAGCCGGAGCGTATCAGGACAACGCTGATGGCAGCGCAGGCAAGGGCCGGCGCATAAGCGGCATTATTGCCGCCGGACACCGGCGCGGCGGAATCGTTGAGATACATGCCAAACCGGCTGCTACTCGGCTACAAAGGGAAGCAGGGCAATGATTCGCGCCTGCTTAATTGCCGCCGCCAGGGCCCGCTGATGTTTTGCGCAGGTACCGGTAATGCGCCGGGGAAGGATTTTTCCCCGGTCCGTAATAAAGCGGCGAAGGGTATCCGCGTCTTTGTAGTCAATTTTCAGTTTCTGCACGCAGAACTTGCAGACTTTTTTCTTGAAGAAAATTTTACCCTTTCGGCCACGATCGTCGCCGTCCCGGCCATCCATCTGCACATCCACCGACCGGTCCTGCCGTGGAGGACGTTCGCCATCCATATATTTTTCATCAGACATACATGTTTCTCCTTAAAATATTAAAACGGAATATCATCGGCAAAGCCGTCTTCCGCAGGGGCAGGAGCATTACCCTGACCCTGCCAGTTCTGCGATCCCTGCGGCCCGGAAGAACCGCCGCCAGAGGCGCCATAAGAGGAATTGGAATAACCGCCGGAAGCGCCGGGATTACCGCCAAGCAATTGCAAGTAAGTGGCCACAATCTCTACCTTGGAACGGTTCTGACCGTCCTGCTGCCAGCGGTCCTGACGAAGTTCTCCGTCAATACCCACCATTTTGCCCTTGACCAGATAAGGATGCAGGGATTCTCCCTGCCTGCCCCATACCACAATATCAAAAAAATTCGCCTCGTCTTCCCATTGATCGCCATTCTTACGCCTACGGTTCACAGCAATAGAAAATTTGCAAACTGCCTGACCGCTGGAAGTTGATTTCAGTTCCGCATCCCTGGTCAGCCGTCCGATCAATACCACATGGTTTAAATCAGCCATAGCACGCCCCTATTCATCGATTCGTACAAAGAGGTATTTGAGGAGTCCGGCGTTGAGTTTGAACACCCGGTCAAGGCCGGTAATTTTCGCCGGGTCTGCCTTTATCGTGAGCAGCACATATTTTCCCCGTTTTCTCTTTTTGATTTCATAGGCGAGATCGCGATCACCGGTTTCGTCGGTTTTTTCGATTTCGACTCCGTTGGCGGCCAAGTCGGCCAGCAATTGCTCCCGGCCCGCCTTATGCTGGTCTTCTTCCAGGGGGAAGATGACCGTTAGTTCATATCGACGCATAAGTCCTCCTTGTGGACTAAGCCTGGCCGCGATACCGGGCCAGGAAAGAGGTTCACTGAACAGCTATTCAGCCTTAATATACTAGCAAAATGCAAGAATCATAGTCAAGGGGGCGTTCAGGGCCAGCGCACTATGATTTCTAATTCCTTATGGTATAAGGAATTAGCTTTTTTAGACTGTTTTACTCATGATTTTGTAATTCCTTACAGGATAAGGAGATACGATTTTATATGCGCTGGCCCTGGCGAATTGCGGCATAATTAATCTAACCCAAGAGGGGCGGAAGCGTCATAATAAAAATCTAACCCAAAAAATTACACTGGTTTCACGAGAGGTGAAACCGAATGGGGTTAACAATGCAAGAGCAACAGGCCGTAACGGGGGAATATAAGCCCGTTGCCACCAAGCAATGAAAATCCCGCCGCTCACTGCGCCCCGTAGTGCGTCATAAAAAAATCTAACCGAAGGGAGTAGATACGTCAAAATAAAGAATCTAACCCAGAGTGCCCCCGTGTTCTCCCCGGAGGAGCCGCTCTTTTTCTTGGCGAATCT
>JAITHQ010000175.1 GCA_031279925.1 Treponema sp.
CGGGTTGGCGGTGTTTTTATGTTATGGGACAAAAACCCACCCCGGCCTTTTTTTTTAGGATTTGCCGCCGGTTTGGGTGTTTATTTTTTTCCCCCCCCCCCCCCCCCCCCAGAAAAGTATTATACCAACCGGTTTATAAACATCCCAAAAAATCCGTTTTTCTGCTTTTTTTCTGTTTTTGCTCTGTTTTTCTTATCAAATGCGGAGGCAAACCCGCCTTTTTTCCATAATCCATATCTGTCTCTTTTTAACCCGCTGCGTATGCTTCGGGAATTTTATACAAGGAGTTTGAGCATGAAGAAAAGATGTTTTTTGGGAATATCAGCCGTTTTGCTGGTATTCGGTCTGGTTTTTACCGGCTGTGAGCAGCCAGTCGCGGAAACACTCAGCAGCGAGGCAAAGGTTTCCAGCGTCACTATAGCAGGCGTTGAAGCCAGGCTTAAAGCTCCCAGTGATCAATGGAACCAGGCGGAAGCCGGTATTATTTTTATACCGGACAATAAAATGCAGGCCGCCCCGGTTTCCGCAAAGGCAAGTTCCGGCGCGACTGTCTATTTTGCGTCCAGCCCTTCAGAGCTGCTGGTTCCCAATTTTGTTGAAGAGGCTGTTTTTGATTTTGAAGATAACGATATTTGTTATGTCGAAGTTTTCTCGGCCAATCATGACGCCTTTAATATCTACAAAATTCAGGTCCGTATTTACAGCAGTCTCGCCGCATTATCCAGTCTTACCATAAACGGCCTTGACGCGCCTTATGGGAATCCGGGTACTGCATGGAATTCGGAACGGGGCGGGAGTATTTTTGCCGGCTATAAACCGGACAATTGGACTATATCGGCAACGGCAACGCCCAATTCCAATGCGGTTATCAAATATGCCAAGGCTTCAGGCGGCGCGCAGCCTGCTTCGTTCACCGCTACGCCGCCTGACAGTTTTGATTGGGGCGACTATCTGTATGTGCAGGTTACTTCCGAGCAGGGTGATTTAACATACTATTACAAAACAAAAATTCTGTATCACCAGGAAAGAACCATACAATGGGGACAGCCCGATGTTACAACAGCCCGAACAATTGATCCGGTATGGGAGAACGTTGCAGTTTTTGATGTTTCCAATGTGTATCCTGTCGATTCTACCGCGGAATTCATTGCGAATCCCGATACATCCGCATGGGCGAAAGTTCTTTGGGATTATGACGGCATTTATGTACTTGTGGAAGTAACTGACCCGGACCCCTGTACGCTTGATAATGTTACCGGCAATCAACATCTCTATGATTCGGTTGAAGTATTCCTTGATGAAGACCGTCCGGCTACCGGAGCAACCGGCGGTTACGGCAGCGACGGCGGCCAGTACCGTATCGGTTCGCAGGGTACCAAAAGCGGCACTGCCAGCAATTTCCCTGGTACCGCGTGGGTTACGGAAACTGGCTACATAATACAGATGCGGGCTCCCTTTAGATGGGCGCAGCGTAACCCCGACAACGGCACAAGAATCGGCTTTGATATTACAGTTAACGTAGCCCACGGCAACGAACCCAGCCGCTACGGTGTCCTTGCATGGAACAATGTTGTAGATGCCAACTATAACAACGTCACCAATTTCGGCGTGATTAACTTTGCCGGACGGCCCCAGGAAACCGATGCAAGCCTTGCAAGCCTTACTATTGGCGGCAAAACCGCCGCTCTTGGTACTCCTAACGCTAACTATAGTAATGCAACTGCCGGTTCAGTTACCCTTGGCGCATCGCAGGCCAACTCTTCTCTTACCGTTACGCCAGTCACGACCGGAAGAAAAACCAGCCTGAAATATGCCAAAGTTACTGGTTCAGGCGCGCCTAATTTTGACACAGGCGCATCGTTAAGCCTTAATGCCGGTGATGTTGTGTACATTCAGGCAACAGCGGAAAACGGAAGCGTACTTGTTTACAAGATTGAGGTTGGGCTTTTGTCTGATGATACTTCCCTTGGATCGGTTAGTATTGCTGATCAAACGGCAACAATTGGCAATTCGGCGGCCAGCTTTACCGCAGCCGAGGTCAAGGTGGTTACGGTAGATAACGAAAATGCTTTGGCCAACGTCACTGTTACGGCAAACCCAACCGATACTTTAGCGGGTGTTAGATACGGGACCAGTACCGCCAATACCAACCCTGTTAACTGGAGTACAACCGGGACTTTTACCAGCTTGACCAATGGAGCCTATATTGGCGTAGAAGTTACCGCGCAGGATGGAACCGTCAATTACTTCAAATTCCGTATCGCCTATGGCAACAGTGACGCAACGCCTACCGCCATTACCGTTGGCGGCGTGTCCGTGACGCTGGGAACGCCGGGTACATATTCAGGCAACGGCCCATTTGCCGGCGGTACTGCCGGCAGCGTTACGCTTACCGCAGAGCAGGCCGGAAACGGCAGTAATGTGACGGTGGCTGCAACGCTTCCTTCCGGCGCAACTGTCCGGTATAACTGGGGAGCGGATTTTTTTGGAAGCCAATACACGGCTGGAACCTGGAATACCACCGGAGCGGGTCTGTTCGCCGGAGGTTCCGCTTTTGGCGGCTTTGTCACCGTAGACCCCGGTGTCAACAACGCGCTTATCTTTATTGAGGTTACTTCGGAAAACGGCATTGTGGTAAACGTCTATGCGGTTTCCTGTAGGGTAAGCGGCTAATTGCTGGCTGCCGTAAGAGAAATAGAATGCGCTGAAAAATGATGATTATTCAGCGCATCAATAACAAGCAAAAACCGGCTGCGCAGGCAGCCGGTAATTCTAACGACAATAATGGAGAAATTAAAATGATTAAAACTTTTCGTACAATTGCGTTTACCGCATTGGTGGTTTTTGCGGTCTTCATAATGGCCGCTTGTCAAGATCCGGTCGCTGACCCTGAGCCTACCGGCAGCATTACTCCCCTTCCGGGCGCGCCCGGCGGCGGCGCCAGTGCGGGAGACAATTTCCCGGTATTTAACATCAATAACCTGCCTTCTGTGGCCATGTGGAACAGAAGCGGTGAAACAGTTAATCTGCCCAACCCTTTTACTTTTGCGGACGGAACTGCGGTCACGGCTGACACTGACTGGCCCAGACGCCGGGCGGAAATCCAAAAAATACTGGAGTATTACTACCAGGGTTTATATCCGCCTCAACCCACCAAAGTAGAGGTTAGCGGAACCGGCGTTAACGGAGCCGGTAACTTGACTATCACTGTAACGGCCAACAACACAACAAAGAGTTTCACTGTTAACACTTTGTGGATACCCGAGACCGCTCCCAACGGGCAGCCGCCGAGTGCAACCAATAAAATCCCCCTGGTACTCTGTGTGGGCGCAACAAACACCGTATACCGGAATAACGGCTATGCCACAATAGATTTCGGGGCAAACTCTGACGCCTTAACCGGCATCGTTAACGACATTTTTGGCTACAGCGATACATCCCCCGACCGGCCATCGGCTTTCATGCGCGAGGCATGGAAGGCGGCGCGGATACTTGACGCGGCGGAAATTGGCATAGGCGGCGGCGTTATCGATCCGGATAAGTTCCTGGTAACCGGCATGTCCCGCTGGGGCAAAGACGCCCTGTATATCGGCGCTTTTGCGGAAAGCATGAGCGGCAAAAGAATAGCGGTAACTAACCCGGTTTCATCGGGCGGCGGCGGAACCACGATTGACCGTTTTACCAACCTGATTGCCAAAAACTCCCTGTTTATCAAAGATTTGAATGATACAGTCGGCGGTACGCCTCATGCCATAGTGGTGTCCCCGGACGACCCGGATGCAACGGAATTATCAAGAGGTACATCGGGCGTCGAGAGCCATTTTGTCGCCACCGGTTTAACCAACTGGTTCGGCAAACGTTTTTTTGAGTTTACCGAAGTACACTCCGATTGGGATTGCGACCAAAACGGCAGTAATCATGGCATTATTGGTACAGCGCCTTTTGACGGCCACTTTGTAACCAGCCTGGTTGCTCCCCGCGGCCTTTTAATTCATGAAGGCTGGATAACATACCGGAATAATCCCGAAAGCAACTATTTTATCTATTTGGCAACAAAAGAGGTGTATCACTTCCTTGACGCCGAGAAAAAGATCGGCGTCCGGCTCTATACCATACCGCATTCACAACCGGTACGGGAACAGTACGACCTGGTGGATTTTGCCAACTACTATTTTAACAGCCTTAACCCCGGCCTGAATTATGCGCGGCAGGAAGGTATAGATACTTATCCGGTTCCTGTACTGGATGCCTTCTGTGACAATGACCCCCTGTTTGAGGGCGCTCATTATGCGGACTGGTTCGATGAACGCAATAAGGATAAAGCAGGGCGGTTTGAGTATTTAAAACTGAACTGGGCCAGCCCCAAAAAACCGGCGGGCTCCTCGGTGGCCGATGTGGTTAAAGCGGAATTTGACCGGCGCGGCGTTGAATATTAAATCGCGGATTTAAAAACTTGTGGCGGGGAGAGGCCGTACCAAAATGCGGCCTCTCCGTATGTATAACACAGCTTCCAAGGAGGAACAGCATGAAAAAAACGGCTGCGTTTTTGGCAATAATGGTTCTGTTTACCGGCAAGGTCTTTTCAGAATTCGATTTCGGTTTTTATGGTAAGGGGGTATTCACCCCTATCGCTTTCTCCGGTAATGACAGTTCTGTTTCGGCGGCTACTGCTACCTATGCGAATAACAGCAGGCCCGATGTCGGTTTTACCATGCTGGGCAACAATGACAGCAAAACTATCGGCATGGTTGGCGATGTTAATTTTAATCTGAGCGGCACAGCCGGTATCGGCTCAAATGCCAATATATGGGTTGCTCCCTTTGATTGGATTAAACTTACACTGGGCAAATTTGAAGCGGATGAGTTCAGGGGGCAAGTCGGCACTTCGGATTTTGGGTCATGGATGCTTCCAGAGGGTTCCAAAGATGAAGACGCTATCTTTAACCGGTTTAAATCGGATGTTGGGGCGCATATAATCGTAAAGCCCCTGTTCTGGCTGGATTCCGAATGGGCCGATTTGATTATTGCGGGCGCTGTAGGCAGCAGTCTTGGCGGTGAACGGGCCTTTAACAATATAATGGGCTGGAGCGCGGAAGATGTTTACCTTGCGGGACAGGGGGCCATTGGCTACCGTATTCCCGGCATTGGGTTTGTCCGTTTTCAGTTTATCGGCAATAACCGCGAAGTGTACCTGGAAGATTACCCATCCACCGGGCAAAACGGTAAATACCGCATGATGAGCGGACTTTCTACCAACTCGGACTCGGATATTATCCAGACTGCCTTTCTCTATGACGGCATAGAAAATCTTAAAATAGACGCGGGGCTAAAGGTCCCCCTTGCATATACTACCAGCCTGCCGGATTATGTTTATTACCATTCCAATTATACCACGCCGCCGTATCAAACCGGCAGCCTGGCGGGGAATGATAATCTGGAAATACAGCAGCCCTATCTTCTGTCTTTGGGGGCGTCGTATGCGTGGAACAATCTAAACGCCTTGCTCCGCACGGACCTTTCCTTTGGCGGAAAATATGTACACGAAGGAGTCAGGACAATAACCATAGGGCAGGGTATGGGAATAGCTGCAAGCGTAAGTTATGGATTTTTACAGCGGTTTAGGGCAGGGCTCGATTTGGGGTTTAACTACCATCAAATTGATTCTATCGAAGTTAATGGAAAAACAGAACTTATCGGTGAACGCAAAAATGACCAGGAAACCAGCGAGCATAACGATTTTGGTTTCATGCCCTGGTTCTCCATGAATTTGGGCGGGGGCTCGATAAAAACCGGAGTGGCGGTTATGATGCCCAGCAGCCCGCGCTACAGTTATGACCCAAATCATCCGGCAAGGTCTGACGGCTGGCGGCAAACACATTCAGGCGAGCCGCTTATTTCCATTCCTATTTCCCTGACCTACTATTTCTAATGCGGAGGTTCCGATGAAACTAAATGCCGCCTTTCTTGCGACGCTTGCAATACTATCCTGTTTGTTCTTTTGGGGCTGTGACCATAGCCTGGGTTATACACGGGAACTGGTCAATCCAGTATTCATGGTATCAATTGACCCCTTGCAAAACGGTTCGATTCGGGCTATCCCCGCCGAGGGAATAGCCGGAACTCAAATTACCCTGGCCGTTAACCCCAAACCAGGTTATGTATTAAAGGCGGATTCTCTAACAGGCTACCAACTTGGCTCGGACAGAACGCTGCCGCAGAATCCGGTTTATCGTTTTAACCTGAACGCCGACATCGGCATACGCGCCGAATTTGAACCGGTTGCGACGGGCAGGTTTACCGCAAGCGTAGACGAAACGATACAGGGCGGCGCTTTATTGGCCTATGCAAAAGTAAGCCAGTGGAATGGCGACCTGTTACGGGCGCCGTCTGGCCGGCCAGGAACAACTACGATTGCCATATATATTATTGCCAACCCAGGCTATGTCCTTAAAGAAGGAAGCATGAAGTACAGCGGGGAGGGCGTTCCCGAAACTCCCATAGTTTACCCCTATGAATTTCCGCTGCCCGACGCCAATATTACCGTTACCGCGGAATTTGAAAAACAAACCGCTGCGGGGTATATTGCAAGCGGAAAGAAAGCCCTGCTGCAGGATGATTATGACAGCGCCGCCATTGCCTTTGAAGCGGCATATCAGCTTGCGCCCGATAATAACGAGGCGATTTTTTATTCTAGCCTGGGAAGCCTGGTGTCCATTGCAATAAATGACAAAGTCCGCAGGTTGCTTAACGACGCCGGCATTGGCAACTACCCCAGTACGCTTAATAATTTGCTGACAGCGGGCGACGCCTGGGATAGTTATAAGGAACATGATTCCGACCCCAATTTTCAGCACAGGCCAGGCTGGCTTGATGATTATCTTGGCATAACGCTCCCCGATTTGCGTTCCCCTTCCTATACGGGCTATTACTCCTTTGTAAATCAAAACGAATTAATGGACGGTACGCTTATTGAAGGTAAAAAAAACATGGCGCGGTTCATATTACTTTTATTCTTCAACCTGATAGATGACGCTTACATAGACAGCTTGAATGTGGTTGTGGACGATGCGCTTAAATATATTTTTGGCGATGCTTTTGAAGCAGCGGCAGCACGGGCCGCCCGGCTGGATTGGGGCGACAGTATCACCATTGAAGCGGGCATAGCGGAAAAACTTTTTTTGGACAAGTTCCTTGCCGCAGGCGACCACATAGGCCGCCCGGAACTGGAAATTATTTTTTCCGGCCTCCGTACCGTTAAGGCCGGCCTTGAATGGCTTGCCGCTTACGATTTGCGGTTCGACCGGTATATATTCAGGCTTTGGTCATTTAACGCCGTGGATTATGGCACTGTTTTTCCCCATTTCCCCGGATTGTTTTACGAAATCAATAAACCTTTTTACAGGCCGGAACAAATTGCCTCCATCAATGACGGAACCGGCGGCGTACAAAGGGTTATTAATGATGTCGCTGAATTTTTTTTACAGAACATGGACAGCCGGTTTATTTCTTTTCCCGGCGAGGCCCTCAGAATACCTGACATGCTGCCGCTGCGGAGTCCGTTTCTTAAAGAACGGCGCGGCGCCCAGGGAATGCTGCAAAAATCCAGAGCCGATATTGTCAAGGCGCTTGATTCGCTGCTTGGGGTTTATGACTATTACTATACCAGCGCCGATACTGAAATTCCCCTTGCGGTTAAAAACGGGAAAAGCAAATACCAATGGGTTAAAAGCGCCGTTGGCCAGTTAAAAGACGCTGTTAACTCAGGCGGTAATTTTTATTTCCCGGAAACATTGCCTTCAAGCGGGGTAGACTGGGCCTATAGTCAGGGAAACAGCAAATACGGCATTAATATGGGGAAGCTATTCAATCCTGGTCAACTTGCGCTGGATAAATTGATTGTTACCGAAACCGGCGGTAAACGTCCGCAGTTTTTTGGGTGGAAGAATGACAATACCGCCTCGGAAGGGACATACATCGGAAGACGGGAAGATTTTGAGGGGTACAAGTACACCGGTTTTAAATTGAACCTTAAACCCCTTAAAGAAGTTATTGTCAAAGGTCTTGAAAAGGACGGCAGGGTATTACATGATACTGAATATGCCCACGCCCTGTTTCCAGACCTGTTGTTTTTTGAAAACATACAAAACAGCCTGGATGTTCCGTTCATGAATGGACGGAGACTCTATACATTCTACTATGATTTGTATGATTACACCAGGAAATAAGAAGGTATGATTCCTGTCAGGCTACGCAGTAGTGCCAGGCACGTTTTTTAATGCGGATTAATCGCGGCAAAATCTGGTCTGTAGCCTGGACCGGCTTTGTACAGAAACCCCGCCCGGCGCTGGTTCTACAGGCAGAAGAATATCGTTTGACCGGAACGGATATACTCGTCCTGATTACTACCGCCCTGCCCGCAACCACTGCTTGTATTTTATCCCGCCGCATTGTATTATTCCTTTGTCCCTGCCAGGAACCATGCGAGCAGGCGCCGCCCAACCCCGCCAGGTCCGGAAGGAAGCAACGGTAAGCGGAAGCCTGTTGCGCCGTGGCACTCTTGGCGGGGGCGCTTTTTGCGGTAATGGGAATAGCCTGCGGTATTGCCGCAAGGCAGGGCCCGTTGCATTTACTTTTCCTTTTATGGTTTTTTCTATATACTAAAAATATGGCAGATTCAACAGCCCCGGTATACGAAGTAACCGCCACAAAACGGCGTCCCAAAACTTTTGACGAGTTGGCAGGGCAGGAGTTTGTGGTTTCCACCTTAAAAAATTCCCTGCAAAGCGGGCGCATTGCCCACGCCTACCTGTTTTCCGGGCCAAGAGGCTGCGGTAAAACCAGCGCCGCCCGTATCCTTGCCCGCTCGCTGAACTGCGAAAAAGGGCCGGCGCAAGGCCCCTGCGGGGTCTGCGATAATTGCCGCTCAATTAGCCAGGGCGCCAGTATGGACGTTATCGAAATAGACGGCGCTTCCAATACTTCGGTTAACGATGTACGGCAGATAAAAGACGAGGTGCTGTTTCCCCCCCATGCAGGGCGCTACAAAGTGTACATTATTGACGAAGTACACATGCTTTCCAACAGCGCGTTCAACGCCCTGCTTAAAACAATCGAAGAGCCGCCGCCCTATATCATTTTTATTTTTGCCACAACAGAGCTGCACAAGGTTCCGGCAACGATTAAAAGCCGCTGCCAGCAGTTTAACTTTCGGCTTATCCCCATAGAAACAATTCAGGGCATACTAAAAACCATCTGCGCCGAAACGGGACTAGAGGCCGAGGATGATGCGCTGTTCTGGGTTGCGCGGGAATCTACCGGCAGCCTGCGCGACGCCTTTACCCTGTTTGATCAGGTGGCCTCGTTTTCAGGCGGCCATATCAAGAGCAGCCTAATCCGCGAAAAGCTGGGCCTGGTAGGGCTGGAAAAACTCAACGCCCTTGCCGAAGCCTGCGCCGCCAATGATGCGCCGCTGGCCTTTACCCTGATCGACGAAATTTTGGGTTCCGGCGTTGCCATAGAACAATGCGTTATCGATCTGTCCAGTTATTACCGCAGCCTTTTGCTTTTAAAAAATGGCGTTGTGCGGGAATCGCTTTTGGGCTACAGCCCCAATCTGTTTTCCGCCAAAGCGCTGGAAGCCTTTAACAGTATCCGGCTGGAGCAGGCACTGGAACTGCTTTTGGACTGTTACCGGGATATCCGTTACTCGGTGTCGCCGCGTTTTGAGCTAGAGACAGCGGTTTCAAAATTATCCTGGTTAAGCCATTGGGTGTCGCCGCCGGAGCTAAAGACCGCGCTGGACAATGCCCAAAACATTCTCCATCAGTCAGCCGCGCCCGGCATGGGAGGGATGCCCCGCCCTTTAGCCCAGGGGGGCGTTGAGCCCCCCGGCCCTGCCAAAGACCAGCGGCCAGAGGCCGGGTTTTCCGGCGGGGGGGAAGCTGAAGCGCCTGCGCCGCCCGGCGGCGGGGGGCGCTCCCTTTCGGAAGATTTCCGGCGGCTGCTTGCGGCAAAAAAAGCCGGTCTGCCCAATGGGAATGAAAGCCCCGGCGCGGAAAACGAAGAGGATGTTCCCATGTGGAGCAACATTCCGCAAAACAAATCAGAAAGCGCGGCGTCCGCGCCGGAGGATCAAAAAACACCGGTTGAACGGGTACTTAGCCTGATTCCCGGAACAGTAATTAGTTAGAGCCTGCAAGGTAGATACATTATGGATAGACATTAATTAGCCTTTAAACCAATTGGAGCCGGTATGAATATTAATCCATTTGACATTTTAAAAAACGCCCAGAAGATACAGGATCAGATGGGCGATCTTCAGGAAAAACTTCGTCTTATACAGGTTACCGGTTCCGCCGGCGGGGGCATGGTGGAAATAGATATTACCGGAAAAATCGAGGTAAGCGCGGTGCGCATTGCAAACGAGGTAATGGAAAGCGGCGATGCTGAAATGCTGCAAGACCTTATTACAGCGGCCTTTTCCAATGGCATTGAAAAAGCCAGGGAACTGATAAACCAGGAGATGACCTCGATGGCCAGCGGCATGGGAATTTCCGGCCTGCCCGGTTTCTCCGGCCTTTTTCCGGGCGCGGGACTATGACGCCTAACGCAATTGACCGCCTGGTTGCCCTGCTTTCAAAACTCCCCGGCGTTGGCAAAAAAAGCGCCGGGCGCATGGCGTATCATATCCTTGACGGGGACAGCGCCTATGCCCGCGCCCTTGCCGATGAACTTGCCGCCCTGCACCAGGCCATCCGCCGTTGTGGAGTTTGCGGCGCATTTACCGAAACCGACCCTTGCCCCATTTGTTCCGACCCGGGCCGCGACCACGCTCTTATCTGCGTAGTTGAACGTGCCCAGGATGTCCGTATTATAGAAGAATCCCGCGAATTCCGGGGAGTGTTTCATGTGCTGGGCGGCCTTATTGCGCCGCTGGAAGGGGTCGGCCCCGGCGATCTTTCCATAGGCCAACTTGTTTCCCGCCTGCACAACGCAAGCCCCGGCGAGACTGTTAAGGAACTGATTCTTGCCCTGAACCCCACAGTCGAAGGCGACACCACCGCTCTTTATCTTCAAAAACTGCTTAAGGAATTTCCGGTAGAGGTAACCCGCCTTGCCTCCGGCCTTCCGGTTGGCGGCGATCTTGAATACACCGACCGCCTTACCCTTTCGCGGAGCTTTCGCGGGCGGGTTAAAGTGTAAAACACGGCGGCCCGGATCGGTTTTTCCATATTTTTTTCTATATCCAGATAAAAAAATAAAAAAACCAAATTATTTTCTGTAAAAAGAAAAATTTAAACTATAGTATAACCCGTTCCACTTGCCAGGATTTTGTCATTTGGGTACAACTAAAGAAGCACTGATTGCGCCACGTATGGCGAATCGAATCGAGGATGCGGACTAAAGTCCGCGATCAGTGCATCTTACCCTATAGGAGCAAATATGAAAAAGATAATACGCTGGGCTTTGGCGGGAACCGGGGGAATCAGTAACGCTTTTGCCCGGGGCCTTAGGGCAGCCGAAGGGGCACAGCCCTTTGCCGTTGTTTCCCGGTCTAAAGAGAATGCCGCCAATTTTGCTGCCAGGCATGGCGTTCAAAAAACCTATGTTGATTTTGAGGCCATGCTTAACGATGGCGATATAGACGTTGTGTATCTTGGGGTTCCCCATTCCGCCCATAAGGCGCTTGCAATACAGGCTTTTAAAGCAGGCAAGGCGGTGTTATGCGAAAAGCCCGCCGCGATAAACGCCGCCGAACTTTCTGAAATGATACGTTGCGCACGGGAACACAAGGTGTTTTTTATGGAGGCCATGTGGACCCGGTTTGTACCGCCGCTTTGCAAAGTCCGGGAATGGCTTGCCGATGACCTTATAGGCGAAGTACGAATGGTTCAAGGGAACTTTGGCTTTAGGGCCTCTGTTCCCTCTTCGCACCGGCTGCTGGATATACAACAGGGCGGCGGCGCGCTGCTTGATGCGGGGGTTTATCCGCTTTCCCTTGCGTCGATGGTTTTTGGCGGGGCAAAGCCGCAAAAAACCACCGGCGTTCTTTCCATAGGCGCAAGCGGCGTTGACGAAACCGCCGCCGCGCTTGTCCATTGGGGGCCGCACAAAACCGCAATGATCAGCGCATCGCTTTCGCTGGCAACGGTAAGCGATGCCTGGATTTACGGAACCGAAGGCTACATTCATCTGCCAACGTTTGTATTCTGCCGCAGCGCGAATTTAGCAATAGCCGGAAAATCGGCTTCCCATTGGGAGGGCGATTTTAGGGGGAACGGCTACAACTACGAAGCCGAAGCGGTTATGGACTGCATCAGGGAAGGCAGGCATGAAAGCGAAATAATGCCGCTGGATGAATCGCTTATAATTGCGCAGACCATGGACGAAATACGCAGGGAATGGGGCTTTGTCTATCCGCAGGAGCGGTAAGTGATAACACAGGAAGGGGGCGGATTTCCAAACATTGATTCCGAAACAGCCGCGTTTACCGTCCCGCCCCCCTCCGCTCCAGCCTTGCCGCAAAAGCCGTAGAGTTTTGCCTGCGGCAAAACTCTTAAAAGGCTTAACGCTGAAAGCGGCAAGTCTTCCGCTACCCCACCAAGTACCCGCGCCCCGTCAAGGGGCGTAGATGAACAATGTTAGCATGGTGTAGCACCAATAATGGCCCCTGTATGCCAACAATGGTAGGCGGCCTTTAGGCCGCCGTATGTGCGCCACCCAAGTACCCGCGCCCCGTCAAGGGGCGTAGATGAATAACGTCAGCACGGTGTAGCACCAGTAATAGCCCCTGTATGCCAACAATGGTAGGCGTCCTTTAGGCCGCCGTATGTGCGCCACCCCCAAACAACGCCCAACTTGTCTCCCCGTCAAGGGGCGTAGATGAATAATGTTAGCACGGTGTAGCACCAGTACCAGCCACTGTATGCCAACAATGGTAGGCGGCCTTTAGGCCGCCGTATGTGCGCCACCCGGACAAGGCCCAACTTGTCTCCCCGTCAAGGGGCGTGAATGAATAACGTCAACACGGTGTAGCGCCAGTAAACTGCCACTGTATGCCAATAATGGTAGGCGGCCTTTAGGCCACCGTATGTGCGCCACCCGGACATCGCCCAACTTGTCTCCCCGTCAAGGGGTGTAGCTGAATAATGTTAGCACGGTGTAGCACCAGTAACGGCCACTGTATGCCAACAATGGTAGGCGGCCTTTAGGCCACCGTATGTGCGCCACCCGGACATCGCCCCCCTCTCTTCCTCCGATCTTTCCCCCAAAACTTTTTTGCAAATTCCGGTAACTTTCACTTGCCAACTTTTAAGAACCTTGCTATTTTGTAACCAACATTATTTAGGAAGATCTTATGAAAAAGATCGTTTTTGTATTATTGATCCTAACCGTTTTTTCAGCAAGTGTTTTTGCAGCTCCGGGATCATTGTCGGCGTCTCTGGACAATGCTCGTCCAGTAGACAGTAAAACTAATGCCGCAGGCGCGTTGAACGCGGGGGGGTCTCCCAGGCAGACGACTTATTCGCCGATGTGGGCGTGGTTCAGTTGACCGATACCGATACCCAGGCTGTTAAAATGACACTTGTATTACATTATGGTTCTGGATTAAGCTGGGGTGTAGCTTGGGTTGGCGGGCTAGTTGCCGGGGGGGAATGGGATTTGCTATTGGATACATTATACCATTTTTATGATGCGCTTCTTTGAAAACAACAGCCTTGAAAAAGGAGCAAAACTTTTTCAAGGCCGCATTGCGTGGCTAAAACATGCCTTAAGTGGAATATTTGCGTTTGTTGTTATAGAGACTGCAATTAATGTTATTCTGGGACGTTTTTTTTTATCAGAAAATGATATAGCTGTCTCTATCATCGTAAAAAAGTATATAGGATCGATTGTTATAGGATTCTTTTTTGGTATCGGCCCTTTACAAATGATGCAAAGACGCCCAAAGAACGTTGATATAACATGGTTCCGTTTTGCCGCCTGGTTTTTCCTGATCGGTGTAATTGAAGCCGCCTGTGTCCTCTGTTTCATAT
>JAITHQ010000194.1 GCA_031279925.1 Treponema sp.
AATTGTGGATTTTTGCGGTCAATAGACCGTAAAAATCCCGATTTTCGGGCTCTTTTTGAGCCTGCAAGGTAGAATTTTGGCGTTTACAACGCCAAAATTCCAGATTTTGAACAGGCTCTGAGAAGGCTTTACCAACAGTATCCGTGGTATACAGATAACCGTATTCGTTTAACATTGTACCAGGGTATTATCCCTCAACACAAAAAATGATTGGCGGCGCCAGGGTAGGGGAGGTTCCTCGTTTGAAACGCGGCGGCAGTATAAAAAAAACAGGCGTCTCATCGTTTTTTTTGGGGTTAAAGGAAAAAACCCTTACCAGGGAATTATCCGATGGTAAAAACGGGCAGGCCCTTGATGAAGAATTTGCCATACTCCCCCTGCGCGAACTGGTACTGTTTCCCCAGACCATTGTTCCCATTTTTATCACCTACCGCCCCGGAATTGCCGCCCTTGAAGAAGCCCTGCGCCGGGATATGCGGCTGTTTGCCGTGTGCCTCAAAAAACGGGAAGCGGTCGAAGGCAAAGACGAGCCCTGGCCCATTGGCACGGCGGTACGGATTATCCAGCATTTGAAACTTCCCGATAATACCTTCCGGGTGGTTTTGCAAGGCGAATACCGGGGAATGATCCGCAGCCTGGACCAGCGCGGCGATGTTTCCGTTGCGCGGGTTGAGCCTATTGCCGCCGACGGCTTTGATGATCCCCCCGCCTCCGATGACAGCGCCCTCCTGCGTTCAGTGCAAAAGTCATTTGTCCAGTACGCCGAGCTTTCCAAAAAAATTAACACCGATACCATAGCCGCCGTTGAACGCACCGAAAACCCGGAACGGCTGGCAAACCTGATCTGTAACGCCATTGCCCTAAAGGCAGAAAAAAAAGTTGAACTGCTGGCTGTTTCCGGCGTGCGGGAACGGCTGCTGGCGGTATTGGAAACCCTTGAGCTTGAGAACGAAATATTCGGCATACAAAAAAATATTTCCGGCAAAGTCAAAAGCCGCATGGAAAAAACCCAGCGTGAATATATCCTGCATGAGCAGATTAAAGAGATTAACAAAGAGCTGGGCAAAGACAAAACCGAAGATGAATTTGCCGAACTGGAAAAGGCCATTGCCGCAAAGCATCCCCCGGACGAGGCGCTGGCAAAAGCCCGCAAGGAAATTGCCCGCCTGCGTAAACTCCAGCCCCTTTCCCCCGATGCGGGCGTTCTGCGGGGCTATCTTGAATGGATACACGATCTTCCCTGGAGCGAGTATTCGTCCGACGCCGGCGCGGATCGCGGCGACCTTGACGGGGCGGAAAAAATCCTTGATGAAGATCACTTTAACATGCGCAAGGCCAAGGATCGTATCCTTGAGTTTATCGCCGTGCGGCAGCTGTTGACCAGTTCTTTCTATGAAGCAGGGGCAAGCGGTATCGGCGCCGTTTGTGATCTGCCACAGGCGGCTTTGGATGCGCCTGACGCAATAGCCGGCCTTTCGCAACAGTCAGATCACGGCGCAATCAAGGGGCCAATTCTCTGTTTTGTAGGGCCGCCGGGAACCGGAAAAACAAGCCTTGGTAAATCCGTGGCCAGGGCGCTGGGCAGGCGCTTCGTCCGAATCTCCCTGGGCGGCGTTCGGGACGAGGCTGAAATTCGCGGGCACCGGAAAACATACGTCGGCGCGCTGCCGGGAAAGATTATTCAATCGATGCGTAAGGCCGGAACGGTTAATCCGGTAATGCTGCTGGACGAGATCGATAAACTCTCCAGCGACTTTCGGGGCGATCCGGCGTCGGCCCTGCTTGAGGTACTGGATCCGGAGCAGAACGCCTCCTTTACCGATCACTATCTTGAAATTCCCTACGACCTTTCCAAAGTTCTCTTTATAACCACGGCAAACTCCCTGCACACGATCCCTTATCCCCTGCTTGATCGTATGGAGATTATCGATGTACCCGGCTATGGTGAAAATGAAAAACTGTGTATTGCCAAACAGTTTCTTGTTCCCAAGGAACTGCGTGAAAACGGCCTTGCCGGGGCGAGGCTTATTTTTAAGGATGAAACACTATTGGAAATTATCCGCTATTGGACCATGGAATCCGGCGTGCGGAGCCTTGAGCGGGAAATTGCCCGCTGCGCAAGGCGCATTGCCAGGAAAGCGGTGGAAAGGGGCTATGGCAGGGACCCGGACAAGAGCGTAAGTTCCTTTAAAAAAACGGTGCGCCCGGCAGACCTTGAAAAACTTTTGGGCAGGCGGAAATACAGAAACGATGTGGTATTCCGCGAGGCCCGCGCCGGGGTAAGTTACGGTCTTGCCTGGACCGAGACCGGGGGCGCAATACTGCCTGTGGAAAGCGCCCGTTTTCAAGGATCAGGTGAATTGGTTATTACCGGCAATTTGGGCGATGTTATGAAGGAAAGCGCCCGCATCGCCCTTTCGTACCTGCGGAGCGCCCGCGAGCAATACCGGTTTACCGTAGACGATATTGGCAAGACCGATTTTCATATTCACGTTCCCGAAGGGGCGATACCCAAGGACGGTCCCTCCGCCGGGGTCACCCTTGCCGCATCCCTGCTCTCAACGCTCTGCCAAAAAGCGCCCCGCCCCGGCGTGGTAATGACCGGGGAACTCACCCTTACCGGCAGGATACTGGCCATCGGCGGGCTCAAGGAAAAACTCCTGGCGGCGATTCGCAACGGCATGGAAACGGTTCTGCTCCCCAGGGATAACCACGACGAATGGGAAGAACTGGACAAAGACATCCGCGGGGCCATTGCCGTTCAATTTATAGAATCAGCCGGTGAAGCCTTCTCCCTGCTTTTTGACAGCAGCATACTTAAAAAAACGCGCAAGACATCCCCAGCCGGCGCACGGCGCTGTTAGTAAACGCAGATAATTATTTAAGGTAAACCCCCGGCTATGCCATAATGCTTGAAGGAGGGCAAAAATGGCGAAGTGGAAAAAGCCGTGCAATGCAGCTATCACTTGGTATGGACGCCCCGATAGCGATACCGGATATTGCAGGAAAAGATCAAAGCATACGTGGAAAAGAGGATCAGAGCAATCGGCGAATGGAAGCAGGTAGAAATAGTGGAAATGACGATAATGCCGGAACATATCCACATGGGAGTAATAATACCGCCGAAGCTGGCGATAGCGGAGCTGATGGGGATACTGAAAGGAAAAATGGCGACAGCCGTTTTTCAACAGCAAAAAAGATTGCGAACCAAACCATACTGGGGAAATCATTTCTGGAGCTGCGGCTACTGTGTAATGATGGCAGGGATAGATGAGGAAAAAATCCGAAGGTATGAAAAATAGCAGGAAGACGCCGAGCGGCTCAGCGAAGACCACGAACTACAAGAGGGTCTCTGTTAGAGGCCGCCATTCAAGCCACCGCCTTTGGCGGTGGTAGTTCGCTTTTAAAAAACTGCTTGACACGATATTTGACACGATATTATAGAGGGAACCTCTAAAAACCGATATTTTTTTAACTCTTACTTCATTTTTAAAAGGTCGCTGTTGCAAAACTGAAGTTTTGCAACAGCCTCTTCATTGAATAATATGTAACAATAATACTTATAAGTATGAATGGCCGTATATCATTTTTGTTCCGCAACATGTACCAAATTAAGGGCGTAGTCCTTTTTTGTTTAATACCCCGCCCCTTGGGGCGGCTACTGGGGGTACGGAGGATTTGTTCCCCCGCATAAGAAAATCTTTCAAGGAGAAATCTTCGATACCGCAGAGCTTGCTCTGCGGTTCTTCATTACAGACTATACGGAATAATCTGAAATGGCTGTTTAATAATAAAGAAAATTTATCAAACAAGAAAACAAGCATAATAAATAATGATACCGATTATCCGACAACTAAGGCTGTTAAAGATGCGCTTGATACAAAACAAAATAACTTAACAGCGGGAACAGGAATAACATTAAACAATGATACTGTTTCAATAGATACTGCTGCTAATTTAGACATAACTGGTACATGGACTGTTCCTACGCCAGCGTTATAATTAATATTATATACAATAAAAAATATAATTAATTGTTGTTATTGATCATGCTAAAACACACTGCCCCAATAACATATTACAGACCAGGCAATATGACATACTCAAAACAGTTAACAATAAATAGAAAGCCAATTAGAATAAACGAATGGAAAAGACAGACATAAGCAGATTATCGCCTGAAAAACAAGCGGTAATACGCGGCATACTAATTCGTCCCCAAGCGTATAGCTCCCATTATGGGGCAGGTGGAAAATCGCGTCAGGGAAAAAAGTAAAGGAACGTATTATCACCCAAGACAAGCGCGGCAGAATAAGGGGTGAAACAGAACCCTAAGCCCAGAGCAAGTGAACAAAATACGGAAAATGATAGTTGCTAAATACCCGGATCAGTTGCGATTTGATTTCGCGTTGTGGACCAGCGAAGCGGTACGGTAGTTAATACAACGGGAGTGTGGCATAGCCATGTCGATACGGACCGTGGGGGAATAGCTGGCCCGGTGGGGATACACGCCGCAAAGGCCGGTACAGTTTTCATATGAGCGCAATAGTAAGGAGGTCAAACAATGGCTGGCAATAGCGTATCCCCGGATAAAAAAGAGCATGAAATGGGCAACAGGAGAGATATATTGAGGAGATCAGATGAGTGTAAGCGGCGGCGACATATGAGGGAGAGGATACGCGCCGCGGGGAAACCGCCGGTCGTGATGAGCAGCGGGAAACGGGAGCATATAAGCATGGTATCGGCGATAACGAACCAGGGGGAGATGTTTTTTGAGTTTGTGCAACGACCGGCAGCAAGGAGTAAGGTAAAAGTACTTCTGATTATTGATCACCTAAGGACGCATAAAAGCAAAAGAATAAAAGACTGGGTAAGGGGAAACAAAGGGAAGATAGCATTGAATTATCTACCCGCATATAGTCCTGATTTGGAACCTGATGAACAGGTAAATGCGGATGTAAAGCACGGTGTAGGAGCAAGAACGCCGAAGCAGACCAAAGCGGATATAGGTGTGGCCACGGAAGAACAGATGAAAATGGCAAACAAGGCTCCGTAGCGCATCATGAAGTATTTCGAAGATGCGGCTATTAGTTACGCCGCTTGATTTATGCATCATATTGCCGGGCCAGTAAAGTCCACATATATCCTTGGTGTATCCATCATTTTCCATCTATTCCCGTTAATAATTTCTTTTTTGTCTCTAAAAAATGATTTTGAAATATATTTTATGAAGTTACATCTTCCATGTAATAATTTGTTTTATTTTCAGTATTGTTTAAAAATATTGGAAAACCAAAATCATTTGTATCATTAATAATAATGATTTTTCTGTATATTTTATTATTTTCATAACATATATTTAAATCATTTCCTTTAATTTCTTTTGACACTATTGTATACCCATATTCAC
>JAITHQ010000198.1 GCA_031279925.1 Treponema sp.
ATGGCCGTTCCTGTGGCCGGAGGTTTGGGGTACTGGAGGGTGTAGCGGACTTCTTTGGACACAAGGCCAAAGAAGCCGGTGTTGGCGCTTCCTCTGCCTGTGTGGGGCGCAAGGGCCGCCTCGTCAAAGAATTGTTTAAGCTGCGCGCCGGTCAGGTTAAGGATGAACAATTTGTCGTTCCGGTTCCCGCTGCCCACTATCGATGAAAGGCTTCCCACGGTAACCGGCCCTTTGGGGAGGACATTGTCCACATAGCCCCCGTTGATGAACACAAAATCGATGTTTTCCTCTGGATACTCTTTGCGTATATACCAGGCTGCGCCATCGGCAAAAAGGTCCATCAGGGCGGTTTCCCGCACGCGGGTCAGCCGGTCCGTGTAGGGGCGGCCTTCAGGCCAAAAGGCGCTGACGGGCAGATCCTGGGCAAAGGGAAATTCCGCCGAGGCTGTGCCCAGTTGAAAGTTAAGGTTGCTCCATTGGATGGCGGGCTTTGCCGCAGGAGTGCCGGAAGCGGCCTGGGAAAAGCCTGAATCCCCCCGGCTGTTGTGGGATTGTATCCACACATAGTACCGGGTATTGTTGGCAAGGCCGGTTAGTTCCGCTGTTACTTCCGGGGAATCGGCTGGAATCAGCGAACCGAATTCGGCTGCGCTGCCGCTAGAGTCCGCCGTGTTATAAAAAATTTTGTACGAGGGAACCGCCTGTACCTGATCCCAAACCAGGGTAAGTTTTCCCTCGCCGGGGGTAACCGTTTTGATCACCGGCGCGGCGGCTGGGGCGCTTCCCGCTGTTTGCGGGGTTCCGGTCCCTTCGGCCCAGCCGGAAAATCCGGCGGTATTAACGGCCCGCACCCAAACCTTAACCGGCGTATTGTTGGCCAGCCCGGAAATAATTGTTATGCCGCCCTGCATACTGGAAATTACCGTTCCCAGGGTGGGTATGGTCACGAGCGCCGCATCCGCCGGGGGGGTACTTTCGCCGTTGTTCTGTTTGTAGAACACCTCGTAGTTAACGGCGTGATCGGCGGCGCTCCAATGAAGTTCCAACATTCCCTCTCCGGCATATATCCGCAGACTGGCCCTAAAGGCGGCAAGTGCGGCAATATCCCGCAAGGGGGGCGGAACGGGAATACCTGTGCCTATGGGGCTTGTCCCCTCGCCCAGTCCGCCAAAAATCGCCTTGACCCAGTAATAATACGGAACATCATTGACCAGGCCGCTAATGTCCGCCTGCACCAGTTGAGAACTGCCGGGCGTTACATCTTTCCATTTTTCAGCATTTTTGATATTGGGGGATGTTCCTCCCCAGACCTGGTAAGTGGGGATAATGCTCTGGGCCGGGGCTACTTTGGTCCATTGCAGAAGGAGACCCCCGTCTTTGGGAGTTGCCTGCATCACAAGAGGCGCGGGCAATAGGGGGCTGGTTTTACCCCCGCCGGAATCGGTTCCGGTTTCGCAGGCGGCAAAGCCCAGCAATGCCGCCAGAAAAAAAACCGGAACAATCCGCATATTCCACAATGTTTGATTAGGTATTTGATAGTGCTGCGCTTTTCCGGCCCTGGTTTGTATCATTATTTTTTGATGATCTCCCGTTTTTTGGGAATTTACTCCTCTTCCGGCCTTGACCAGGCTATTACGCCGCCTGCGCCTGCCATGACAAAGGTTCCGTTGCCATAGGCAATGCCATTAATGCCGGTGGCGCTCTCATCATTGAATACCGTATTGTCAATGGCTGTCCATGTACCGCCTTTGTCTTTAGACCAGGAAGCCGAACCATTGCTGTCCCCTGCCAGGAAAACCCCGCCGCCAAAGCCAATATAGGTATAGTTATTTGTAGCGGTAAGTTTTAGGTCTCCGGTCTGGGTCCAGTTTACACCATCGGTGGATTTTACGCCAATATTAGTTCCGCTTTGGGGCCCGCCAACGGCAATAAAAACACCGTCTCCAAACGCCACATTGTTAACCACATCATTGCTGCTTGTTCCAAACAGGGTAACTCCCGCATCTTTCCAGCCGGCAGCAGAAAGATCGGATGCAGCGGCATATAGTATTTTACCTCCCATACCGGTGGCGACTATTTTATTGGCGCCATAGGCCATGCCGTTGATCCAGTTAATGCTTGTGGAATTAAGATCCACCGCAGTCAATGACGATAGGTCAGCGTCATGTAACAATGTTCCTTCTTGCCCTCCCAACACATAATTACCCGGCGCGTACACAGCGCTGGTAATGCCTTTGGGGGCATCGGTACGGGCCTGGGTCCAGGTTTTACCATCAGTCGATTGCGCCCATTTTCCGTTGTTGGTGACACCGGAACTACCCTCGGTGATAACAAATGCGCCGTTCAGGAAAAACACAAGCTGTTTTTTGTTGGCAGTCAGTAACTGGCTATAGCCTGAATTGGCCTCAGTCCAGGTTTTACCATCCGCAGACCATGCCACATAATTTGCTGTAGTATCTCTGGTGGCGGCCACAAACACGCCGTTGCCAAAAGCCACGCCGGTAAAACCGTGGCTGCTGAAGGTGGGGGCAGCGTCACTACCGTCAGCGTTCTTAAACGCCGCCGCAGTCCAGGTTTTGGGAACCTTTATAACCGCAGGACCTGAGTCATCGGGATCCACAGGACAGCCCGCCAGAGTCAATACGGCGGCAAGGATGAGCATACCCACGCACATAGACCACTGTTTTTGATTTTTCATACCTAATTCTCCTTAAAAAAGTTGATTTTGATCACTATTGGATGCGCCAACAAAGTCTGTCATTATATATAGTAATATTATTCAAGATATATGTCAATATTTTTATTTTATTTTATATCGTTTTATCATGTTTAGTATATTTATAAGGGAATTTGATTTTGATACATGATTTTTCGTACAAAAAAGACCCAAAACCTGAATATAGAGCCTTTTGGCAAAGATACAAAACAGTAAAATCCGTTTTTCTTAAAATTTGGCATATAATCCTTTCCCAAAACATTGACAGATTACGTTAATCATGTCCATAATGGTGAATATCAAATATAGCTATATATCGTTTAATATGATTTGATATGTTTTGGTAAAGGCTGTGTATATGAAAAAAACGATTGTCCTGTACATGTTTGCGCTGACGGCGCTGTTGGCAGCGGGAACAACAGCCTTTGGCGCTCCGCGCAAGGATCAAACCCGGCCAGCGGCCCCTACAGAGACTGTTTCCTGGACCGATTCGGCGGGGCGGGTGGTGGAGCTTCCGGCAAATATTGAGCGGGTCGCCCCTTCGGGCCCCCTGGCGCAGCTTGTTCTGTACACCCTCTGCCCTGATAAAATCGTAGGCTGGTCAAGCGATTTTAACACGGTTCAGAAAAAATATTTTCCCGCGCCTTACTGGAACAAGCCCGTTTTTGGACAATTCTATGGGCGGGGCGCTGCTTTGAACCGGGAGGCTCTTATCGCGGCCAGGCCGGACGTGATTATCGACATCGGCCAGGTGAAGGGTTTGATTAAAGATGATATGGACAGTATCCAGGCCCAAACCGGCATACCGGTTGTTTTTGTAGAGGCGAATCTGGATACTATGGTCCAGGCATATCAAGCGCTGGGCGCGATTCTGAATGAGCGGGACCGGGCCGGGGAATTGTCCCGGTATGTGGCCGAAACCCTGCAAGACGCGGCGGCAAAAAGCGCTTCCATACCGGAAAATAAACGGCTGCGGGTGTTTTTGGGGGAAGGAAAGGCCGGACAGGATGCAAATGGCGCGGGAACGATTCATGCTGATGTACTTGATTGTATCGGCGCGGTAAATGTCGCGGTCATGGACAAGGTGTCCGGCGGTATGACAGGGGCCTCTATGGAAAACATCATTTTGTGGAATCCTGATGTTATCCTGTTTGGAAGCGGCGGCGCTTACGATACGGTTCAGGGGGACCCTGCCTGGAAGGCCCTAAACGCCGTTAAAAACAAGCGCTATTACGAGGTTCCCCTGGAACCCTACAGTTGGATGGGGCGGCCTCCATCGATTAACCGCCTGTTGGGCATTAAGTGGCTGGGCAGCCTGCTGTACCCCGGTGTGTATACCTATGACATGGTGGCCGAAGCGAAACGGTTTTTTGCCTTGTTCTACCACTACGAGTTAAGCGATGCCGAAGCGCGGGCCTTGATGGCCCGGTCAACTTTTAAAGACCAAAATTGATGAACAGAAGCGCCGTTTGCCTTTCCATACTGGGCGTGGTATTCGCCCTGTGCTTTGTTGCTTCCTTTATGATAGGCAAATTTTCCATACCTCCTGTGGAATTGCTGCGAATACTATTTACCCGGTTGACAGGCGGGGCGCAGGACTGGTCCCCCCAAATACATGCGGTTATCTTTCATGTGCGTTTGCCCAGGGTTTGCGCTGCCGTGCTTGTTGGGGCCGGGCTTTCCGCGGCGGGGGCTTCCTATCAGGGGCTGTTCAACAATCCGCTGGTTTCGCCGGATGTGCTGGGCGCTTCGGCAGGGGCGGCTTTTGGCGCGGCCCTGGCCATTATCCGGGGCGCTTCCTATGCCGGGGTTTCCCTATCGGCTTTTGTGTTTGGTATTGCCGCAGTGCTGGCGGCGGCGCTGGTTTCATTCAGGGCCAGGGCAAACCCAACGCTGGCGCTGGTTTTGGCGGGGATCATGTTCAGTTCGCTTTTTTCCTCCGCTACTTCCTTCCTTAAATTGATAGCCGACACTACCAATCAGCTTCCGGCAATCACCTATTGGCTCATGGGCAGCCTGGCGGGTATCCGGGAGCGGGATCTGCTCTTTGCGGCGGTTCCTGTTGCGGCAGGGCTTATCGTACTGTTCCTGTTCCGATGGCAGTTGAATTTAATCACTATGGGCGAGGACGAGGCCCGATCCCTGGGGGTGAATACCCGCCTGGTCCGCTGCATGGTAACAGGCGGCGCAACGCTTATTACTGCGGCCTGCGTGTCTGTCAGCGGCATGATCGGCTGGGTGGGGCTGGTGGTTCCCCACTTTGCCCGGATGCTGGCGGGTTTTGATAACCGGACACTGCTCCCTGCCTCGATGCTGCTGGGCGCATCGTATCTGCTTATGGTTGATAATGCGGCCCGAACCCTTTCCACCACGGAAATCCCCATCGGCATACTGACTGCTTTTATCGGCGCTCCGTTTTTTGTCTACCTTATCCTGAACAGGGGAAACAGGGGATAGCAAATGGGACTGGAAATAAGCGGCCTGGAATTCGCCTATAAAAAAGAGATGGTGCTGCGGGGCGTTTCGTTCAGCGCTGATTACGGGGAACTGGTCTGCCTTTTGGGAGGAAACGGCGCGGGAAAGACTACCCTGTTCAGAAATATTTTGGGATTCCTGCGCGCTTACCGGGGAACAATATACATTGATGGCGAAGACAGTAAAACCCTTTCGCCCCGATCTTTGGCGCAAAAGATCGCCTATATTCCCCAGTCACATGCGCAGACATTCAATTACAGTGTACTGCTTACCGTGATGATGGGCCTTAACCCGGCGATCAATTCAATCCGGGGGCCGCTGCCCTCGCAGGAGGCTTTGGCGCGGCAGGCGCTGGTAACGCTGGGCATAGAACGTCTTGCGGACCGGGGATTTGCCGAAATATCCGGCGGCGAGCGGCAGTTAACGCTTATCGCCCGCGCTTTGGTGCAAAATTCAAGGCTGCTTGTTATGGACGAGCCCACGGCCAATCTTGATTACGGCAACCAGATTAGAGTGATGAAAAAAATACAGGAAATTGCCAAAAGCGGCTATTTGGTTATCGAATCAACCCATAACCCGGAACACGCCTTCTTTTTCGCTGACCGGGTTATCGTATTAAAAGACGGTAGAGTCTATGCCGATGGAAAACCATCCGAGGCGCTGGACGCCGCCTGCCTTGAAACCATTTATCACATTCCGGTAGAAGTCCCGGCCTTGAACCTTCCAGACCGGACGGTCCGGGTATGCGTGCCCCGGTT
>JAITHQ010000091.1 GCA_031279925.1 Treponema sp.
GGGAACTTCCAGCGGGACGCAGGGCGGCTCAATTGAGGAAGTAGTGGTAAGGGTTATATCCCTTGACCAGGATATTCCCTATTTTACCCTGCCGGAGGATATGGCGATTGGACAATACACCATGGTTTTCCAGGTTCTCGGCGGAAAGGAGACTCTGTACCGGACGGAAGCCAGATTCTTTTATCTGGGCAGGGCGCATTTCGATCTACGGGACATACAGTTGTATCTTCCCAGCGTTTCTTCCGGTTCCCGGCTTATCCCGCCAGGGCAAACCGTAATGCTGGACGCTCAGCTTGAATTTGACAGCCGCCTGGATCCATATATTGTGTGGTACAACGGAAGAACTATTATTAGCGAAGGACGATTTACCGAAGGCGCGGGCAATATTCTCTGGAAGGCATCAGAACAAACCGGTTTCCATTCCTTGCGGGCAGAGGTTTTTCCTGTCCGGCTGCGCCAGGGCTTCGCCGGCCTTTCCCGGGAAATATCTCTGCCGGTTTCGGCAAAGGCCGCCGCTGCCGGTTACTTTTTTGGCAATGCCCCGGCATATACCCCTCTGCGTGTTCCGCCAAGGGAGGCCGCCGTCCCAGCCTTGACTTCCCCAAAGACATTCTTGGCTGCGGCCCAAAGTTTTCTGCCGGCAAATGCCGCCGTATCTGAATCGCAGGCCGGGGCTGTGGAAGCCGCTCCGGTGGAGTCTCCTGTATTGCTCCACTGGTATCAATTTGGGGGCAACCTTCGGGATTCAAAAACCGCTGTGTCTACCGAATGGGCCTTGATACCGGTAAATGAAAAACCGCCCCGCTGGACGGCGGCGGGTAATAGTTATGGCCTGTCAGCAGGTCCCGATAATGCATATCTCCTTCCCTCAATTACATTCTTTCCCAAAGCTGCGGATTCAGGGGGGGGGCGGTTTCTGCTCCATTACAGGCCGCTTGCCGATGGCGGTATTTTTAGCGCAATGTTTCCATTCCAGGCAGCGCCTGCCAGGAGCGCCGGACTATATCTGTTTAAAGATGGGGATAGCCTTGTGTTACGCCTGAGCGCGCCTGGGGTTTCTGATGTAGAAATCCCGCTAAGCCTGGAGTCCCCCGGGTCACGCTCATACATTACCGTTGGCATTGAATTTTTTATCCGGCCATACCGGCTTGAAGCGCGGCTTGTCCTGGGCGGAGGGGCGGAACGGCAAAGCGATGCGGTAAACATTCGCCTGGATAATCCCTTAAAAGGCGAGGCCCAGCTTAGGCTAGGTGGTTCCGTGATGGCGAATGTAAAATACGTGCAGCCGGCAGCGGTAAAAGCCGCGCCGGTTCTTGCGGAATACACCGCTGCCCCAAAAACAGCGAATGTGGCTTCCTGGGCCATGCCCACGGAATCTCCCTTAAAACCGGCGGTTGAAGCTATCCCCCTGATCAAAGAAACAGAGCAGTCCCTGATAGATAATAAAGAAGCGGCGCCAGGTTTTACCGGGCAGGCCATTGAAAAGCCTGAAAAAACAGCCGCGGCTGCTGTTGCCGAAATTACGGTACAGCCGGGCGCGCCGCCTGTGGAGGAAAAAAGGATTGTACCGATGACCGCGATATGGGATGAATTTGCCGTCCTCTATTCAGCGGTTCCGCTTATCGCCGAAGAGCAGTTTATAGAGGAAACCGGGCTTTTTGAGGAAGAGGGCGGCGAAGCAGGCGAAAGCCGGCAGGCGGATGTTATTACCACCAAGACTCAGCCTGCCGCCTTACAGACACAACGCGCCGCTACGGAACCAAAGAAGGTGGAGCAGCGGGAAGCTGTCCGGCCCATTGGCAATACCGGGCCGGGTGCAGAACCTGACAGAAAGACACCAGCAGAGGAACAGGAAGCTCTAGAACAGGGGAATACGGCCTCGATTCCGGAAACAGTGTTTGGGCCTAATTCCGCTGAAATGACACCGGCAAGTCCTGAAGCAGACGATGTGGTAAAAGAACAAAATACATTCCCGGTTATCCCCCAAAATGGGTGAACTGCTTAGGGCCTGTTCAAAATCTGGAATTTTGGCGTTGCAAACGCCAAAATTCTACCTTGCAGGCTCCAAAAGGGCCCGAAAATCGGGATTTTTGCGGTCTATTGACCGTAAAAATCCACAATTTGAACAGGCTCTTAGGCTTGCGGCATAAAAATTCCCTGCCGGGAGCGCAGGGCAGCCGGTCAGTTGCATAAGGAAGTCCATTTAACAAAAATTAGTATCTGTGAGGTTTTACTCTAATGTATGTTATTACGCATCTGCTATGGCAGACGGCGGGGTATTAAAGCCCCCTGGTATGATGTATAACTAAATATAATGAAACCAGCCAAAATTCCGGCGATTTTTTTTGTATGCCTACTGGTATTCAGCGCCTGCGCCAGTCAGAAAAAAATAGTTTTCCGCCCCAGCTCCGTGTCCAATGAGGGGCCGGTAACAGAAAAAGCATCAAAAAAACGGGAGATAATTGAATCCCAAAACGGGTTTGCCGGGTCCATGATACCCAACTGGGTCAACCGCTTTCTTGAGGGAGGAATTAAGGAAGTTGAAGCCTTAAGCGCATTTGAGGATATGTATGTATTCATTGGGGAAAACCGGGGAAGCAATTTTAACGCTCTGCGCCAATGGGCGGATGGTTTTACTGTGACTCAGGATTTGCCAAGGCTGGTTACCAGGAGAATTGAACAACGCCTGGTAGCCGCCGCATCCCTTTACCCCGATGATGAATATGGAGAATATTTTGAAGCGCTGATAAAAAGCGCCTCCAATGCGGATTACCCCGGTTCGATTAAACAAGGAAGTTTTTGGATTCGGCAACGGATCTACCCGGAAGACGAAATGGATTCATCTGACGGATCGCGGCAAGCAGCCTCCGGTATTGAAGAATGTTATGAATTTTTCGTATTAATCAGGATAGAAAAAACAGCCTTGCAAAGCTGTATCCGAAACCTTATGGCAAAAATCAAAACCTCCGCGCCCCCTACGCGGGAGCAATCAGCGGCAATAAACCACATTCAACACAATTTTTTTGAAGGATTCTAATTATGGAAGCTATACTGCAATGGGGACTGGATTGTATCAGACTGATTCAGTCGTATGCCAACCCAGCGCTTACCGTTTGTATGCGCATTATTACCAGCCTGGGGTCAGCCCCGGCGTATATCGTTCTGCTTCCCCTGGTCTATTGGTGTTACGATGAAAAAAAAGGGCTGCGCCTTGGAGCGGCGGTTTTAATTTCGGCATGGCTGAACATCTCCCTTAAATTTTTATTTGATCAGCCCCGGCCCTTTTTTGCGGAATACGATCCTTCGCTGGGCATGATTTCTGAACGGCTGGGAGGTTTCCCTTCGGGGCACGCCCAGAATTCGCTTGTTTTATGGACCATTATTGCCTCGTGGGGAAAAAAGAAACGGTATTTGTTCGCCGCGGCCCTTGTCTGCCTCTTGGTGAGTTTTTCCCGAATCTACCTTGGGGTGCATTTCCCCACCGACATCCTGGGCGGCTGGATTTTGGGCGGCATTGTTCTGTGTGTTTATTTTTTACTTGGCAAACGGATAGCAGCCGCGCTTGAGCGCGGCGGTTTCCGCCCCGGGGTGATTACCGTCGCCCTTGCCGCTTTTGGCATGATTCTCTACCGCCCCGGCGAAGAGGCGCTTATGCCTGGCGGTATGCTGCTTGGCATGGGAACGGGCTATTGCCTGAACAGGCGCTTTACGGGCTTTGGAAGTTCCGCAGTTTTTGGAAGAACCGGCATTGCAAAATACCTTACCCTGATTGGCCGTTTTGCGATGGGAATGGCCGGCATGATTTTGATTTTTGCCGCCCTGGAAAAAATTATTCCCCAAACCCGGCGTTCAGGCAATTATCAGCTTTTTTATTTTCTTCGCTTTGTCCTTCTTTCGCTGTGGATAAGCGCCGGCGCTCCCTGGTTCTTCCGCTTGCTTCGCCTTGCGGGAACCGAAACGGAAAACAGTAACAGTAATGATAACAATTAAAAGGATTATGCTTAATGTCTGCTTCCTATGGCGATGAATCGCCGATTGCCGCCCTTGCCACCACGCCCGGCAAAAGCGCGCTTGCATTAATCCGCTGCTCCGGCAAAGGCGTAATAGAAACGGCGGCAAAAGTATTTTCATCGCCGGAAAAGCTGCTAAGGGCATTGGGAAACACAGTTGTCCACGGCTGGATAATTACCCATAACGAAAAAATTGATGAGACGCTGGTCTCGGTATTCCGGGGGCCAAAAAGCTACACCGGCGAGGACAGCCTGGACATTTCCTGCCACGGCGGCGCTGCCTGCCGGGCGGCGCTTGAAGCCCTGCGCTCCGCCGGTTTTCGGGACGCCCTGCCCGGCGAATTTACCTTTCGCGCTTTGATGAACGGCAAACTCGATCTTACCCGCGCTGAATCGGTAATGGAACTGGTTTCAGCCAGAACCGACTCAGGCCGCCGCAGCGCCGTGAACCGGCTCTCCGGCGTTCTGGAAAAAGAAATCAATGAAATAAAGCAAACGCTTTTGGAGGTCCTCTCCGGGGCTGAAATTTTCCTAGATTATTCAGAGGAAGAAATTGACTGCGGTGAAGACGAGGTGGCGGGCAGACTCCCCGGAAGGCGCAAGGCGCGCAAGGCCCTTGAACGGCTGCAAAAACTCGCCGCATCCTGGCAGCGGGAACGCATCTATCAGGAGGGGATTCTTGCGGTAATTGCCGGCAGGCCCAACGCGGGCAAGTCCAGCCTTTTTAATGTCTTGATAAAGGAAGATCGTTCAATCGTGACCGATATTCCCGGTACCACCCGGGACTGGATTGAAGGCTGTATTTCCATTGAAGGCATTCCTTTCCGGCTTGCCGATACTGCCGGTCTTGGGGAATCAAGCGATCCGGTGGAGAAAATAGGCGTAGAGCGCAGCCGGGAATTGCTGGAAGAAGCGGAACTTATTTTGTATGTGATAGATGGCGAGGAAGGTTTTTCCAAAGAAGACCGCGTCTTTATAGGCGAACTGGAACGGGACGGCGGCGCAGGAGGCAAGCCTTTTCTGCTTCTCTGGAACAAGGAGGATATTGCCCCCATGCCGTCTGAGGCTGCCGGCGCCAGGGCCCTGGGCATTAGTGCAAAAACCGGCAAAGGCATAACAGGGCTGGTAAAGGCAATAGCCGGCATGGCGGCGGATATGGCTAAAAATGGAGCCTTTGCGAGTTATCCACAGGATGCCGCCCTTGGTTCCCTGCGACAGAAAAGCTTAATCGATGCCGCTGCCGCCGCAGTGGAAATGGCCCTGCATCTGGCAGACCAAGAGGAACCCCTGGACCTTATCGCTCCCCTGTTGCGGGAAGCGGCAAACGCTCTGGGAGAAATTACCGGCGAGGTTTCCACATCGGACATTCTGGAAGAAATGTTCAGCCGTTTCTGTGTGGGAAAATAGTCTGGATATTTAGGTTTTAAGAGGCGCAGGGTACTTTCACCGGCACAAAAGACCTGGGGCTTTACCGGTTCTGTCCATTGAGGAACCGTTTATTACATAAGACCGGGCTTTAGTCCTTTATCGCAATTATGTTCAAGCGAACCATGTAATTAAAATCGGTAACCCCCCGGCTTTGCCGGGGGACTTAAAAGGTTTGACCTATAAGGGGATATATAAGGGAATATAATTGACAATTTGTGGAAGGACATCTATGCCCGGACTATGTGCATATGTTGATAGAGATACCCCCGAAATATTCGGTGCCCAGGTGGTGGGGTATATCAAAGGGAAGAGCGCGATAGCATCAGTTGGATATGTTCAAGGATAAGTAACCAAGACAACCGCCTTTAGGCGGTTCCTAAACAAACCGCTTTGAGCGGTTCATAAAACAAGCCCCCGGCTTTGCCGGGGGTATCTGACTTGGATTTTTATGGAAGAAAAGGAATTAAGGGCTGTTTTTGCCGAAAATATCAAGAAATTTCGTAATAGAAGGGGTTGGAACCAGTTATTATTAGCAGAAAAACTAGTACCTTGAAAAGGCTAAATTTTCGGGTATAGGCG
>JAITHQ010000244.1 GCA_031279925.1 Treponema sp.
CGTTCCCCTTCCGGTTTCCGCCCAGCGGTATGTACAGGTAATCACGAAACCAGCTTGAAAGCGAAATATGCCAGCGCCGCCAGAATTCGGTAATGCTTTTTGCGGCATAGGGATAATTAAAGTTTTCCAACAAGGTAAAGCCGAACATTTTTGCAAGGCCAATCGCCATGTCCGAATAGCCGGAGAAATCGTAGTAGATTTGAAAAGCATAACAAACAATGCCGAGCCAAAGATAATAAAACGGCAGCGCATCAGGCGGCAGCGCGAAAATGCTGTCTGCGGCGGCAGCCATCGTGTTGGCGATAAGCACTTTTTTCGCAAGACCGGCGATAAACCGTTCTATGCCCCGCGCAAAGGAATTCCCGCTGTGGGCGCGCTCGTGTATTTGTTCGTTTATATCATGGTAACGCACAATCGGCCCCGCTATGAGCTGCGGAAAAAACGATATATACAAACCAAGATGTAAAATATTTTTCTGAACCAGCGCGGGCGTTTTGTATACGTCAACCAGATATGAAATTGACTGAAACGTATAAAACGAAATGCCCAAAGGCAGCGCAATATTCAGAATGGGCAATTGCAGTTGGGGAAATTGCGCGATACGCACTATTTTGTTAAAGACCCGTTCAGAAAAAACAAAGTACTTAAAATAAAACAGCAAGAGAAGGTTGATGGCGATGCCCGCAGCAAGCATCCAGCGTCTGGCGGAAATTGCGCGGCTTGTCCCGCCCAAACAAAGCCCCACGCGGTAGTTGGCCAGTATCGAAACAAGCATTATCACAATATATGCCGGTTCGCCCCACGCGTAGAACACCAGACTGGCCAAAAGCAGCGCGGCGTTTTTGGCGCGCACCGTGGGACAATAATAGTAAACAAGCAGCGTAAGGGGGAGAAAACAGACGATGAAGGTTATGGAGCTAAAAAGCATAGGCCGCGCCTCCGGGTATTGTGCGGTATCGCCGTGCGGCCCCCGCTCTGCTGAAAAAGCTCCTGTTCATGTTGTAACTCCGTCTGGCCACGGTTACCTCCTATGCTGTATCTGGTCCGTATGGACTCATAATGAGTCAAAATGACAGTTTTTGAAGTGCAGTTCCCTAAATTACGGCGGAAAAACCTAAAAATTCGAGCAGAAATGAACATATAGGCAAATTATAATGACCATAAAGGAAATTAGTCAAGAGGGATAAAACATTTATTATTGCCGAAGAGGTCATTTTACTGGAGTACATGACAGGTATTAGAGAAATATTGGCTCGGAATTTTAAGATAAACCGCCAGAAATTGGGGTTGACACAGGAACAACTAGCGGAAAAGGCCGATGTGTCCACCCACTATATCGCCATGATTGAGACGCGCAACAAGTACCCCAAGCCCGAAATGCTAGAACGCCTTGCCCAAGCCCTTGAAGTTGAACCCCATCAGCTTTTTAGTGTATCAGATACCTTTGATGAATCTTTTGCGCGTTTGCATCAGGCGATTGTTGCCGATATGAAGCAGGTGGTGCGGGAAGCCCTAGAGGAAACCCTTGCCGGCAGGTGCAAGAAATAGCCCGCCGGCCCTGGGTTACATTCGCAGCCGCCTGCGGAAATTTTATTGCTGGCAATAGGACTTTTATTGCCGGCTACGGAATCTTCAGAAACGGCGGGGAACTAAATCCAAAAGGGATTAAAGCAAACGGTATAAAAAAACCACAGAAAACACGCGAAATTGAGGTCTATTTCCGTATTTTCTGTATATTCCTATGTTTTTGTCAAGGGAAAAATGCTCTTGTGAATGAGATTGTATCAAAATCTTTTTCCCCGGCAACTCCCGGCCCGCTATGCGCTTAATGCTAATCTGGCCAGTATTTTCCCCTCCCTTCCTGGCTTCTTGCAATGGCGCGGTTCATATTCACTTCCATCCTTCAAAAGCCGGTACGACCGGCAGCCGCGTCTGATGTTATGGTGGTCAGTCTCGACTATTCTCCGTGCCAAGGTTCCTCCCTCATGGGTTAGGCGTCTAAAATTTTTCTTTTATCTCGACTCTAAGCACGTCTCCCGCCGCCTTAAGCGCCTTTGCCAGTTTTGCAATATCCGTTGTGTCAGGTATGCCCACCAGGAAGCGGATTTTGGTGGCCTTTCTCGCGCCTACCTTCTGATTCACATCCATTGACTGGCTCCGGATGCCAAAACCTTTAAGTATCTCCACAGCCGCTGCCGCGCCGGGGCTTGAGCCGTGCCGGTAGTGCAGTTCCAACAGTTTATTCCGCACGCCGGGAAAAATTTTCTTTTCGATCCGGTCAAGCAGTATCAGGGTGACCAGGCTTAATGCCTCGGTAACCGCCGCCGCAACGTACAGACCGGCCCCTATTGCCATGCCAACGGCGGCGATAAGCCAAAGGGAAGCGGCGGTAGTAAGGCCCTTGATAGTGTTGCCCAGGCGGATAATGGCCCCGGCCCCCAGAAAGCCGATGCCGGAAACTACCTGCGCCGCTATCCTGCCGGGATCGCCGTTTTTCAGCGTGTTGAATCTCTGGGGAAGCCATATTGAAAGGAGCATAAGAAGGGTTGCCCCAAGGCAGATCAGTATGTGGGTACGCAGGCCCGCTATCTGGCGGCGGCTGGATCGCTCAAAGCCAATAACGCCGCCGGCCAGGAAGCTCAGCCCCAGACGGATCGCAATATCAATATCGCTTATCGGCGTAAAGTCCATAATAGCCTTTCCCAAAACAACAAATTTAAAACTGCTTCTTAGAGCCTGTTCAAAATCTGGAATTTTGGCGTTTGCAACGCCAAAATTCTACCTTGCAGGCTCCAAAAGAGCCCGAAAATCGGGTTTTTTGCGGTCAATAGACCGCAAAAAACCACAATTTGAACAGGCTCTTACCCTTAACCGGAACTGCAATTGCCAGCAATACCGGGCCTGTTGCAAAACCCGGTTAGTTTTGCGCAGGCTCTTGCAGTTTTTCGGCCTACGGCCTACAAACTGCCTTTTTTAGCGGTTGTTGCTGCAAAACTAAAGTTTTGCAGCAACCTCTACCATTATCGATTTTACAGCCTTGCCATGACTCTTGCAATCGTCGCTTCAAAACGGGCGCAGCCTTCCCGCGACAGCCGTACAAACGAATTGGAGTCGGCCTTTCCCAGCACCTGCTCCATTTCCGCCTGACTGCGAAAGGTAGCCCTTTTAAAGGGGTTACGGTAGTCCTTTGCCCTGGTTTCATATATCTGCCGGCTGATCCAGCGGCGGGTTTCCAGCGCATTGGCAAACTCTTTGGCAAAACCGGCCGCATCCATCGCTTCTGTTTCGTCCGCCGTGGCCGCCAAAACGGTCCCGCCCTGCGGCTTGCGGGAACGAAGCATGGCAAGCGTAGCCCATGCGTGGCGGGCCTTGTCCAGCGGGTAGTCGTTCTGCCACTGATCGTACACAGCATGTATTTCGTCCCAGCTTTGGATATTTCCTTCCCGAATGTCCTGCCGTAGGCTGTCCACCCGGAAGGCCGGGACAATTTGCCCGCCCATGTTAACCCATTCCTTTACCCGGTCATAAGGCTCTGGGGGGTCAAGATAGGCACGGAGGCCGTCAAAATCTAATTCCGGCCTTGAATCGAAAAAAACGGCAAGGGTTTTTACCGCATAGTAACGAAGCATCTGACGATAGGCGGCTATGGCCTCAAGCGGCTTTATAATCACCTGCCCCCGTTTGCTCCGCTCAAGGTGGCGGCAGGGGATTATGCGTATCTCGGCGGCATCCTCGCTGCCGGTCATGTCGCCCGCCGAAAAACCCGCTTCGCCAAGCCAGCCGTCCAGCAGCGAAAGGGCGGCGATTGTCTCTTCCGCCGTATCCGGCGCAAGGTAGTCGATTTCGATATGCTGAATCCGGCGCTTGCGGTTGTCCCGGTACAGTGACTTCCACGAATTCCGCTCCAGGGCATAGAGGTTGTGAATCCAGTAATAGGCGGGCATCACCTCAAGCCGGTTTTTGTGTACATTGTTGTTCACCAGCGAAAAAGGCAGGGGGATATTGAGTTCCGAAGGGTACTCTCCCTTGGCGATGATCACAAACGACGCGAAACAGCTTGAATGTTTAAGGCTCACCGCCAGCCCCGGCCAAAAGCCCCGTTTGGCCCGTATCTCGCCGTCGTTGGCCCTGCTGTTGTGGTTGCTGCCGATAGTGGCCGCCGCCGCCATGTTGGACATTCCCTGTATCAGGCTGGCTATCAGAAACGAATTATTGTGGTGCTGCTCATGCACCGGGAAGATCAGGTTGTTGAGGATTTCGCAGCAGGACACGGTGGAATTATCGCCCAACACCGAATGAATCAGCCGCGCCCCGTATTTCAGCTTGCAGTTTCTTCCAATAACAAAACGCACCGCCTTGGAGCCGTAAAAGATATGGCAGTCGTAGCCAATAATGCCGTTTACCAATTCCACCCCTTCGCCTATCTGGGTTGGTTCCTCGGCGGAGGAAAGGATTGTCAGGTTTTTGAGTTTGTTCGCCCCCTTGATATAGGCGTGTTCCCCCACCGCCGTGTCCTTGATAATGGCGCAGCTTTTAATCACCGTATGGGAACCTACGGTTCCATAGCTTCCCCTGCCGCCGCCGTACCGCCGCTGGGTGATCTCCTTTAACTGTTCCATTAGTTCCGTATCATCTCGGTAGGCGGCCCAAAGGAATGCGTCGGCTGGGATCATGCTTTCAAAAGGCAGAATTGAACGGCCTCCGGCCTCGTTCATCACATCGATCCATACCCGGACTGCTTCTTCCTCGCCGTCTTTGATCACCCCATTGCCGAACTTGGAATGATTGGTAGCCTGCAGCTCTCCTATGCCGGAAAGAATACAGTGATTGCCGATGATATAGTGGGATATATAGGAACAATCCTGTATGGCGTTATTGTCGCCAATATCGCAGGAGATAATTGTGCTGTGGCGTATCCCCACAGGCACACAAAAATCGTGGTGCTTCAATAGGATATTGCCAAGGCTGCCTATTCTGACCAGCCCGTAGAAATTTGAACTGCGGATAAGGCGGGGATCAAAGGGATCGCAGACAAGAACGCTGTTCCAGTCCGCGCAGTGGTTTCCGTTTTGGGTAAGCGTTTCTATCTCGCCGGAAGTAAGATTCCGCCAGGGCCGCCCTGTTTGCTGGGCATTGCGTATCCAGTATTCGTCCTTGCCTTCCGGCAGGAAAGCAGGAGGAATAAAATCGAAGCCATAATGATCGGAGGGCAAGAGTTCCATACCGGTTTCCTTTTATTATGTGGCTGTGGGGGCAAGGATCCGCTGGAGCGCGGAACCGGGTTTTTTAAGCTCCCGTGAGCCACGGGTTATTTTACAGAGTGAAAGACCAAGGTTCCGGGCGATTTCCCGCTGCGGGGTTCTCCGTTCCAGAGCCTTGACCAGGGCCCAGCGGGCGGCTATATCCGCCGTTTCCGCCGGGGTAAGCAGGCAGCGCAGCAGATCTTCGACAAGGCCGCTGTCGGATGTATTTGCAAGCGCCTCCGCCAGTTCCCTCAAGTTCTCTGTTACCCTTGGATCGTTAATATCCATGTGGATAGTATACTGCATTGGAACCGGCAGGAAAAGGCTTTTTATAGAAAGGAGAGGGAAAGAACAGGAGAGAGGGGGCGGCATATTTATAGTTGTTCCCCTTAAGAATAACTAAGAGCCTGTTCAAAATCTGGAATTTTGGCGTTGCAAACGCCAAAATTGTACCTTGCAGGCTCCAAAAGAGCCCAAAAATCGGGTTTTTTGCGGTCAATAGACCGAAAAAAACCACAATTTGAACAGGCTCTAAAGAAGGTCCACGGATTACATGGATTAACACGGATTTCAGTTCCCCAGAACCGGTGTAATCCATGAAAATCCGTGCAATCCGTGGATTTTTTAGGAATTCGCCGGTTCCATGGCAAGAAGCTAAAATCGAGCTTCGTCTTTATTAAGTGGATTGACTATAAAGCGGTCTTTTGCTAGGAATATTCAAGTATATTGGGTTATTTTATGATTATCCTGTCCAGAATCGCCTCAAGCCGGGGCATGTTATGCCGGTTTGCCCCGGACGGCGGGGTTTTTCCCGCCATTTCCCCTGGCAAGACGTTTTATTCACGCCGGGGTACCCGCTATCTGTATAACGCACCGCTGTTTCTGGATAAATAGCTAGCTTAATATTAACCATATATCTAGTTAAATATTAACTTAAAAAATTCTGTTAAAAAAGTAAAATTTTTCTTGATATTTATCAGGT
>JAITHQ010000098.1 GCA_031279925.1 Treponema sp.
TTTGTCTGGTTCACCAATAAAGACGTTTTCGTTTTTCAGTCGCGGCTAAAAGATATGGTATTAATGCCGGGCGGAACTTTTTCAATGGGAAGCCCCGCAACAGAGCCGGCGCGGGAGCCCAACGAAGGCCCCCGGCATGAGGTAACGGTTTCTTCTTTTTATATGGGCAAAAAAGAGGTAACCGTCGGCGAATTCCGGCAGTTTGTAAATGACGCCCAGTATACAACAACGGCGCAGGGCAACGGCGGCGGGCGGGTGGTCATTAACGACAACTGGGAGGAAAAGGCGGATGCCTCCTGGGAGAATCCCTATTTTTCCCAGGATGACCGGCATCCGGCAGTTTTGGTCAGTTGGTATGACGCGGTGGAGTATTGCAACTGGCGGAGCGCGCAAAAAGGTTTGAGCCTCGCGTATTCAATAGACGGATCAACCGTTACGTGCAATTGGGATGCCGAAGGCTACCGTCTGCCGACCGAAGCCGAATGGGAGTACGCCTGCCGCGCGGATACAGACGGCCCCTTTAGTACCGGAGATAATATTACCACTTCCCTGGCAAATTATGACGGAAATTCTCCGTACAACAATAACGCAAAAGGCGAATACCGGCAGGCTTCCACCAGGACATTGAGTTTCGCCCCCAACTCCTGGGGCTTATATGATATGCACGGAAACGTGTACGAATGGTGCTGGGATGTTTATGGCAATTACGGCGCCGCCGCGCAGACTGACCCAAAAGGCCCCGCGGCGGGCCCTAACCGGGTAGCCCGCGGCGGCTCATGGTACCGCAGCGGAAAGTTTGCCCGCTCCGCAAGCCGTGCCGCACAAAACCCGGCATACCGGGACAGCGCTCTGGGCTTTCGGCTGGTTCTGCCAAACAGGGAGCGGAAAACCGCTGAAAATAAATAGCCGGAAACCGCTGTTACGCAAAACAGGAGGAGGAAAAAATGGAAACACAGATACTTTCACCGGGGGCGGATCAGGTTCCTGAACAGACAGCGCGGCAGAATACCGGAACCGGGCTTTTGCAGTCAGGCGAAGCGATACAGGGCTATACGATACAAAATCTCCTGTCTACGTCAGGCGGTGAGGCGGAGATTTACCTCTGCGAAAAAAACGGGCAAACCTATGTGTTCAAATATTTTTACAACCGCAAGCCCGATTCTGAAATCCTGGAAAAACTTTTTTCGTTCAGCGGCAGTCATCCCGGTATTGTTTCGTATATTGACGGCGGAACGTATAACGACCGCCATTTCCTTATCCTTGAATATGCCAAGGGCGGCGCGCTGGACGATAAAAATCCCGATGGAACGTATAAGTATCTGCCCCTTTCCGAAGACGCGGTTCGGCGGCTTGTCAAAGAAACGGTAGACGCCTTTGAGATATGCCACGCAAACGGTATTATCCACCGGGATATAAAGCCGGGAAACCTGTTTTATAAAAACGCCGACAGTGGAAATTCAGGAAGCGGTATTTTGATAGGAGACTTCGGCATTGCGTCCGCTTTTGAAGCCGATATGGGGCAGAGCAAACACCTGACCAAAGCGGGGAACGCCCAAACCATCGGATATGCCGCGCCCGAGATGTCGGGGGGCCACAAAGACGCCGAAATCGTTATCGGAAAAGAAGTTGACTACTACGCATTGGGCGTAACCGTATGGGTGCTGCTTACCGGAAAAGAACCTTTCGCGGATGAAAAGGGGCATCCCCTGTACGAAGGGCAGATCATCCTTGATACGATTCAGGGAAAAACCGCGGACAAGCTGATTGCCCGCTCCCCGCAATTAAGCGAGGGGATGAAAAAACTAATCCGGGGTTTCTTGACCGTACGCCACGATAAACGCTGGGGCGGCAAAGAAGTAAAACGGTTTTTAGCGGGCGAAGATGTGGAACTATTCGCCGAGGCGGTACGTGATTTGCCGCCTTTCGAAATAGCGGGAGAAAAATATTATCAATTTATTGACGTTGCCCGGGCGCTGCTTGAACATCGTGAAGAAGGAAAAAACCTGGTCTTTAAGGGCAAGCTCGGCGCGTGGCTTATCCGCATCGATCAGGAATTCGGCGAAAAAATATATGACCTTGCCGAAGACTGGAGCGCCAAAAAACGTCTTGACGAAGGGCTGGTTTTTATCGCGTACAGTCTCTGTCCCAGTCTGCCTTTCACAGTAGGGGACGGTAAAACACTCATCTCCCTGGGCGAAATACTTTCCCTGCTGGAAACAAACCCGGAAGCCCTTGTTCCTTTCCTGCGGGACGAGAAAAAAGGTTTTTACATTTACCTGGAAGCTGTCGGCATGAGCGGAATAGGCGATCAAGTAAGAAAAGTTGTTCAGGCTGTTAATGATGACTTTAAATTGATACCCCGCATTACTGTCGCCCTTAAAGGTAATGTCATAAAACCGTTCCAGGACAAAACCACCGCCGGGCTGAACGCCGCCGGCGGCAGAGAAAATGAACCGGACAACAGCAAACGCGAACTGAAGGAGATCGATGATCTTTACAATTTACCCGCATACTTAAAAGAGCGCGTTCTGCTCTTTATTGAACGCCGCTGCGGGGAACTGCCCGCGTGGATAGAAAACCTTACCGGAAAAGATCTTGAGCTCTGGCTGTATAAAATTGACCGGCAGCGGGATGCATTAAACGCCTGGGGCAAGTGGAAATACTTTACGCTTTTTCTGCGGGGGAATGATATACAGTGCGGGGAAGTGTTTGAAGAAAAAGGAAAAAAAGGATTCAAAGACCCTCTGGGGAATG
>JAITHQ010000120.1 GCA_031279925.1 Treponema sp.
TGATACTTTGAATTGCTGTGCCGCAGTACCCGGCGCTTGATGGTAAACGCAGGGGAGCATACCATCATCCAATGGTACGCAGAGAGCGGGAAAGCTATACTGAGGTAAATGCCCGGACCATAGACGGCTGGGTTAAGAACGGCTGGACCTGGGGAATTCCTATCAGCCACGAAGCCTATGTACAAGCGCAAAACGGCGAATGGGAGGTGGTTTTGACTGCGGTGAAACCAGTACCCAAATCCTGGTTTCCCCTGCCCTTGCAGGGCAAGACGGTTTTGGGTCTGGCATCCGGCGGAGGCCAGCAGATGCCGGTATTCGCGGCCCTGGGGGCGCGCTGTACGGTACTTGATTACTCCGATATGCAGTTGGCCAATGAACGGCTGGTGGCGGAACGGGAAGGCTATGCGATAGACATCATCAAGGCGGATATGACCCGCCGCCTGCCCTTTGCGGACGCCTGCTTTGATCTGGTATTCCATCCGGTGTCGAATTGTTATGTCGAAAATGTCTTCCATGTATGGAATGAGTGTTACCGCATTCTCAAACCCGGCGGGGTGTTATTGGCGGGAATGGACAACGGCGTGAATTTCATCTTTGAGGACATCTATAAAGGGCCTTTGGCGGTGGCGAACCGGTTGCCGTTTAACCCGCTCAAAGACCGGCGGCTCTACGAAAAGTTGAATAAAGACACGGACGGAATTCAATTCAGCCATACGCTGGAAGAACAGATCGGCGGACAATTACCAGCGGGATTTACCTTGACCGCGCTTTACGAGGACAGTGATCAAGACAGCCTCCTGCGCGAATTCAACATTCCCCAGTACATCGCTACCAGGGCAATCAAATACCCCGCTTGAAGGGCGGAGTATAAAACCCCTTCGGCACGAAATAAAAAACCGGACCGCATAACCTGCAGAGGCGCCAGGCACTTTTTTGCCGGCGCCCCTTGATGGAGATTGGAGGCGGCTTACATCATCCTGAAAGCTCCCCTTCCCCACGCCTTGCAATCATGGGCGTTTCGGGATATTTTTTATATATGTCGTTAAGCGGCCCGGAACAACAGCCAGTATCCACGGGATTGACCGAAGAAGAAGAGCGGCTTGTCGGCGAGATAGAGGCATGGCTCAAAGATACCAGTCCCGAAGATTTCAATCTGACGCGGGAACGGTTTGTCCGCCTGCGGGACCTTGGGGCAACGGTTTTTTCCTATCCTTCAATACGGCATACCCAGTTTCTGAAAGGGATTATTCGGGATGAGGAACAGCTTACCGAATCGCTGCTGGCCTTTTCATCGCAGGCTCATCTGCTGCATATCCCTACCAAGGTCGTTGCCCTGCGGTGTTTTCTGGTTGCGAAATTTCACGCTTTTTCCCTGCTGTCCTATTTAACCGGCGAGCGGCCCGATTTCCAATCCGCGGTGCGGACTATTGTTTTATCGGTAATATGCACCCTGATGGCCGAGGCGGTGTATTTCTCCTGTCTTGAGGACCCGGCCTTTTCCCGCAATACCAGAACCGGCCTTGCCAATGATCTTATTGCCCTCTGGGACAGCGGCGTAGACCGGCGGGGTATTCATCATCTCTCCGCCCTTTCGTCCCTGTGGATTGCGCGTGACGCCGCCCCTCCCAGTTTTGGAACTATGGACGGCAATACCGAACTGCTGCGGATTTCTATTGATATGGACAGGGACTGGCAGGAATTCCTGGTGGAGGAATCCACCAACGATGAAACCCGCTGGGCGCTGGAGGAATTCCTCTTTGGCCTTTCATGGGAAGAGATACAAAAGGTACGATCCAGGCTTGTTCGTTTTGGCATAAACGCCGTGAACCACGACGAGGTACGTTCTTTTCTGGATTCCAAGCCTTCCTACTCGGTGGTGGACGACCGGGATCCCCGGGCAATCTATGATTTTTTTATTGAGCGGCGGGACGCCTGTACGCTCCGCAAACGTGTTTCAGCCCCCGGTCCCCGGCACACCATCGAAGAGATTTATCTTAAATACCGCATTATCACGGAACTTAGGTAGACTATGACAAGGCTATTTTTCAGGCCCGCCCTGCGTACATTTGGAACAGCCGCTTTACTTTGCGGACTGCTCGCTCTTGCGGCGGAAGGGCTTGACGCCCAGATGATGCGCGGGCAGGGTGAAGACCTGACCATCAAGATCGCCGTTATGGGCCCCGGCGACCAACTGTATTTCTGGTGGGGGCACATTGCCCTGGTAATAGAAGACGCCCGGTCCGGCCAGAGCAGATTTTTCGATTATGGCCTCTTTTCCTTTGAGAACGATCATTTTTTTGTTAATTTTGCCTTTGGCAGGCTCCTTTACAGCTGCGGGGCTTCCCCTGCCGGGAGTAACATTGCCGCCTATGTTAATACCAACCGCGATGTGGTTCTATATACCCTGAACCTTCCCCCGGAAACACGGGAGGCGGTGCGGGACTTTGCTGAACAAAACATTCTTCCCGAGAACCGGAATTATTTCTATCATCATTTTAACGATAACTGTTCTACCCGGATTCGGGATATTATCGATCTGGCGTCGGATGGTCAATTCCGTCAGCAGTTTGGAAACGCCCCTGGCCGCTTTACCTTGCGGGAACATGTGCGCCGCCATACATGGTTTTCCCCTGTTGCCGACTGGATACTGAATTTTTGGATGGGCCAGGGCATTGATGTTCCTATCACCGTATGGGAAGAAATGTTCCTGCCCGCCGAAGTGGGGAACCGCATTGTCGATTTCCGGTATACCGATTCAAACGGCTTTCCCCGGCAATTGGTTAGTGATACGGAAATAATCAACCGTGCGGTGAATCGTCCCCAGGTGCTTGACGCCCCCCGCAGACAGTGGCCCCGCGAGCTGGCCGTCAGCCTGGCGCTGGCTGTTATTCTGGGAGCGCTGTTTTTCCTTCAGGCAAAAAACCCGCCCGCCGGGCAGGTGGCCCTGGGTATATGCCACAGCCTCTTTGGTCTGGTGTTTGGCGTTTCGGGCCTGCTTCTTTTTTTTATGAGCTCATTTACCAACCATGATTACACTTACAATAACGCCAACCTGCTTTTTGCCAACCCCCTGCTCCTTGCCGCCGTTCCCCTGGGAATACGTTATGCGATGTCACGGAATTCCGCCGGGCGGGTATGGCCGGAGTTCCTGCTCAGGGCGCTGTGGCTGCTTGTTGCGCTGGGAATATTCCTTTCCATGCTGATCAAACTCCTCCCCTGGTTCTGGCAGCAGAACCTTACCGATCAGATGCTGATGCTTCCAATTGCCCTGATTCTTGCCCTTGAGCCTGCCGGTCTGCAGGCAATCATACGGCGCGTCTTCTGGCGTTGGAGTTAGGGGTATTCACACTAAAAATTTTAAGACAATTTCTTTCAAATACATATTTGATTCATGTTTAAATTTTGCATCGAATTTATTTATTTGTGCCGAAGGGGTTTACCTTCCTGCTTTTCTGAGGTGATTGTTAATCACAATTCCCTCTCTCTTTATGCGCAAGTTTTCTTTATGAGCCCTGTTATTTCTCCAGCAAATACAAATATTCTTTTAAGTGTATTTCTCTATTATTTAAATTTCTGCTGCCCCTAAAGGTATTATATTTTGTTTCTAACACTTGTACTCTGCCGATAGATTCAAGCATATTTTTCATTTGTTCAATGCGTATAAACCCTTCTGAATTAAATGAAATTATTACATATTTTGCTTTTATATTTTCAACAAGTTCCGTTAATGCTTTTAACGCATAATTTTCTTTATTATAGTTTGAACGATTCCAGTTTTCAGGAATTCCCGATACTTTACTGATGTTTTCCGGGCGCTGGTAGCAAAGTATTAAATTAAGCATAAAATAATTTGATCCATAAGGATGCTGATTATAAGGCGGGTCTAAATATGCTACGTCAACCTCCGGCAGCATTTGTATTATTTTATTTGAATCGCCGCTGCAGATGATTGCATCACAACTAAAATTACTGAATACCGGAAACGGCAGTTTTATATCGCCGGTAATTCTAAATAAAGCATCTTTATTTATGCCCCCAAACTGCCCAATGCCCGTTTCTTTGTTTTTATAAAAACCCTTGAAAACCCCTGAAGTATTCGCGTGTATGGAGGCTTCTGAAAGCAATGGAGCCAAAAAATATTTTTGGCGTTTCTTTGGTATGGATTCTATCAACTGCCTGACTGTATCAATATACATTGCATTTCTCGATGTGTAAAATGCCCTCTCGTCCGGTTGTATGTCTTTATCATCCTTTGGGGCATATAATTCAGATATAATTCCTCTTACCAAATGATTATCTGCTTCTTCCACAATTTCCTTATAGTATTTCCACAATAAAAATGTATTAAGTTCGTCCTCGTTTGACAAATAACATTCATTTATTATAGAGGAGTATTTTTCCAAATCATTGACAATAAGCAATTCAGAAAATTGTTTAAAATATCTGGCAACGATTCCCGATCCGCTAAAAACATCAAACATTTTTAATTTACCCTTGCCTAGTTTTTTTTGAACCGTTCTAATTCCGTCTCCTATAAA
>JAITHQ010000123.1 GCA_031279925.1 Treponema sp.
GAAAATTGAGAGAGGAAAAATCCACGGATTTTCACGGATTAGCAGGGTTTTGGTACCGAAAATCCGCGTTAATCCGTGTAATCCGTGGACTGTGTTTAAAAGACCTGATTTAATCAGCGTTACCCTGAGCTTGTTCAAATTGTAGATTTTTGCGATCAATAAGACCGCAAAAATCCCGGTTTTCGGCTCTTAACAGTTCCGGTACGTTTTTGTATAGTTGAGAATTTCATCAAGTTGTAACATAATAACAGAATATGGATGCTCAAACAGCAGTTATTGGATCCGGCGCGTGGGGGACGGCAGTTGCCAAAGTAATTGCCGAAAAAGGAAAAGAAGTAGTTATCTGGAGCCTTGAAAATGCAACCAGAGACGATATCAATGTGCGCCATCATAATTCCCGTTTTTTGCCGGATGTAAGCCTGCCGGAAACGCTGCGGGCAACAACGGATATTCAAGAAGCCGCCACAGACCGGGAATATCTTATTCTGGCGGTTCCTTCGCTGTATTTGATGCAAACGGTAAAAAAAATCCTAATGGTCCCTTCAATTAGGGAAGGGGAAACCGCTATTGCGGTAATCACCAAGGGTTTTCTGCCTGGCCCCAGGGGGCCGCGTCTTATTCTGGAAACACTGGAAGATTACCTGCCCGGTTTTTACCGTCAGTCGCTGGTATATATTGCTGGTCCCAGCCATGCCGAAGAGGTTTCGCGGGGCAAAATTACCGGACTAATTGCGGCCAGCGAAAACGCCAAGAATTCTATCCGTTTTAGGGAACTCTTAAAAAGCAGCGCTCTGTTTGTGTTTTCATCGCTGGATGTCCGCGGCGTGCAGGTGGCGGCGGCGGCGAAAAACGTTATTGCCATTGCCTTTGGCATACTGGACGCCGTCAAAACAATGAGCGATGCAAGCCAATTTGCCGGCGCCAACCTGTTTGGCGATGGAACCGAATCGCTTTTGCTTGCCGCAGGGCTTAACGAAATTCAAACCCTGGGAAAGGCAATGGGGGCAACACATTCTGAAACTTTTACCTCCATTTCGGGCATTGGCGATCTGGATGTTACCTGCCGTTCGGTATTTGGCCGCAACCGCCGTTTTGGCAAGGAAATTATCGAGAAAAAAATTCTTGAACCATTTAAGGATATTGCAGACCTTCTGGAAAGGATAGGCGAAGTTGGCTATCTTCCCGAAGGCGTTGCAGCGGCAAACCATGTAAAGGCATTGGCCGAAAAGTACCGGCTAAAAATGCCTGTCTCGGTAGGTCTCTACCAGATTTTAAACCGGGAAATTGAACCGCTGGATTTCTTGCGGAATTTCCTGAATGAATTGGGATAAGTGGGTTATTATGCATCTGTCAATTGCATTAAATGCCATGCTTGGATCGGCCCTTATTATTGTCCTTGTATTTGCGAATTATATCCGCAAGTACAATACCGACCGCTTTCAGCGCCTTGTCTTTGGCGGCCTTTTGCTGTTTACCTTTATCGCAATGGTAAGCGATCTGCTCTATATGATGATAGAAGGAATGCCCGGCAGAATTTTTTATTTATTGTCATACGGAATTTGTATCTCTTATTATATTTTTCAGGTGCTGTCCTGCTACTTTATTATGGTTTTTGTTGACTACATGGTGTTTAAATCGCCGGAGCGCACCAGAAAAATAACCGTTATTGTGTGCGTCATTACCTTTATACATGCCCTTATACTGGCGGTTAATCTAAAAGCCCATTTTTATTTTTATATTAGCGAAGCAAATAATAGTTTTTTCCGGGGCGATAAATATTTTATCCGCCTGCTGGTTGCCTACAGCCCGCTTTTGTTTGCCGCCTGGGATTTAATCTCTTCCCCCAGGACTTTCAAAAAATCACATCTATATATGATGTTCCTGCTGCTTGGTTTTTCGTTTTTTGGATCAACTATAGATTTAATTTTTTCTTCGGCAAGGCTTTCCTGGCCCTGCACGACAGCGGCGCTTTTGTACGCCTATTTTTTTATTATACGGTCCGATACGCGGCTGGACAGCCTTACGGGAATCGGGAACCGTTTTAGCTTTAATGAATTTACCGATAAATTGTCGCGGCACAGCACAGGCGAATCGTGGGCCATTGTTATGATCGACATGGACCATTTTAAGCGGATAAATGATACGCTGGGGCACCAGGAAGGCGACAATGCATTATGCGACATGGCTTCGATTATTAAAAGCTGCGTTAAAGGTTCCGATTTTGCCGCCCGTTACGGCGGCGATGAATTTGTTTTGGCAACAAAGGTTGAAAGGGGAGCGGAAAACGGCATCGCAAAACTGATGAGCGACATTCAGGCCGCACTTGACCGGCACAACGCGAAAAACATCCGGCCCTTTAAACTGGAAATAAGCTATGGTTTTGATGTATATACCGCCTGCGGCAGCGAATCGATAGAAGAATTTCTTATCCGTATTGACAGTTTAATGTACAAACACAAGCAGGAACGGCGGCGTTCCAGCGACAAAAAGTGCGAGGCGGCAATATGACATCTTCCATCTATATTAATACTGCGCTTGGCTCCTGTCTTACCATAATTCTTATTTTTGTTGATTATATCCGCAAATTCAATACCGATAATTTTCAGCGAAAGCTGCTGCTTGCCCTGCTCTTCTTTGCCTTTATATCGGTTATTACAGATTTTATCAGCCACTTCCTGGCGGGTACTCCCGGCAGGGGAGTTACCTATACCATGTACACGGTAATTTCCCTGTTCCTTGTAACACAGAACTGTACTTATTATTTGGGGGCCGTGTTTATTGATTATTTTGCATACAAAAATATTGCCCGCTCAAAAAAATTTATTTTTATTGTATGCGTGTTCCTTGCGCTCCATTCAATAAGCGTTATTGCCAACCTGCCAACAGGCTATTATTTTCACATTTCCGCCGAAAACTATTACACGCCGGGGGCCTTCTACCTGCTTAGGCTTTTGTTAAGCTATTCATCCATACTGCTTATTATTGTTGATGTTTCCCTTGCCTCAAAATATTTTAGACATTCCCAGGCATACCTGATTATTTTTTTTATTGTTATTACCGGAATGGGAGCCGCGCTTGATATAGTGCTAAAAACAGGCAGCCTGACATGGCCCTGTTTTGCCGCCGCTATCCTTTACCTGTATTTTTTTATTATCCAGTCCGATTCAAAGCTGGACAGCCTTACCGGAATAGGCAACCGTTACAGTTTTAACGAATTTATTGACAAACTTTCCCGCCAGAGTACCAGGGAAGAATATTCCATTGTAATGATAGACATGGACAAATTTAAAGAGATAAACGATACTCTGGGGCACCTTGAAGGCGACAATGCGTTACGCGACATGGCTGCAATTATCAAGGGCTGTATTCGTCATTCCGACTTTGCGGCCCGCTACGGCGGGGACGAGTTTGTGCTTGCGACACAGGCGGAATACGATATACAACGGCTTATGGATCGTATCGACGCCGCCATTAAACTGCAAAACGAAAAACGGATACGGCCCTATCAAATTTACATGAGTTATGGTTACGATGTGTATATTACCAACTCGGGCCAATCAATTCAGGATTTTCTTACCCATATCGACGCCAAAATGTACGCGCAAAAGGAAGAGCGTAAACGCGCTGGAATTCCTTCTGCCATTACCGGCATATTACAGCAAAAGAGGGAAAATAAATGTTCGACAAGTTAACCCAAAAAGTCAGCGACGCCCTGCGCTTTGTCGCGGGCAAATCAACGATTAGCGAAAAAAATATCGAAGACGCGGTAGACGCTATCAAAATGGCCCTGCTGGAGGCCGATGTAAACCTTCGGGTGGTAAGGCGTTTTGTCAATTCCACTATTGAAGAAGCCAAGGGCGAAAAGGTGCTGCGCTCGGTGGACCCGGGGCAGCAGTTTGTCAAACTTGTCCACGATAAACTTGTTTCGTTTCTGGGCGATACCGGCCCGGAAGCGCAGGGGCTTAAACTGCGGGGGCCCGATGTAATTTCTACGGTGCTGATGCTGGGGCTGCAAGGTTCCGGTAAGACCACCAGTTCGGCAAAACTGGCGCTGCGCCTTAAAAAAGAAGGCCGCAAGCCCCTGCTGGTTGCCTGCGACCTGGTGCGCCCGGCTGCAATAGAGCAGCTTTCCGTTTTGGGCAGGCAGATTGGCGTGCCGGTTCACCGGGAAGACGGCGCGCAGAACAGCGTTGCCGTGTACCAAAACGCCCTTTCCTGGGCAAAGCAAAACCTTATCGACACGCTTATAATCGACACTACAGGCCGCCTGCAAATAGACGAGCCGATGATGGCGGAACTCTTGCGGCTTAAAGACGCCGCCAAACCCGACGAAATGCTTCTTGTCGCCGATGCCATGACCGGACAATCCGCCGTTGACATAGCCAAAACCTTTGACGAAAAAATCGGCCTAACCGGCGTTGTCCTTACCAAGTTCGATTCGGACACCCGCGGCGGCGCGGCGCTTTCGCTTAAAACGATCACCGGCAAGCCGCTCAAATTTGTGGGTACCGGGGAAAAGCCGGAGGATTTTGAGCTGTTCCACCCGGATCGTGCCGCAGGCCGCATCCTGGGCATGGGCGATGTGGTAAGCCTGGTAGAAAAGGCCCAGGAAGTAATTGATCAGAAAGAAGCCCTGGCGCTCCAGAAAAAAATGGAGAAAGAAAATTTTACCCTGGAGGACTGGCTTGCCCAGCTCCGCTCGGTAAAAAAAATGGGCTCTCTTCAAGCCATGCTGGAAATGATTCCCGGTATGCAGGGCCAGATAAGCGAAGAAGACATTGACAAGGCCAACCTTAAGCGGCAGGAAGCCATTCTTTCTTCTATGACGCGCAAGGAACGGGCCAATCACCTGATCATAGGCCCCCCCCGCCGCAGCCGCATTGCCCGCGGCTCCGGTACTTCCGTGGCGGAAGTGGCGCGGCTTTTAAAGCAGTTTGAAAAAATGCGCGGCATGATGAAGAAAATGGCAAAGATGGGGAAAAATCCAAATGCAATGCAGAGCATGATGGGCAGGCTTCAGGGCGGGCGCTGATGCGCTCTGTACAATTACCCCTGCTTGCGCTTGGAATTAACAAAACGGGAAAAATCGTTGATGTTTTTAACAAGGATGCGGTCAGGATATATTTCCACGCGGCGCTGGGTAACAAAATGGTTTAATATGTCCCTGGTTTCGGCAATGCTTACCCCGGCCCAGTGCGCAACATCGTCAACGGTTGTTTGAAATTCCCGGCGCTCGCTTGTTTTGTCAATATTGGACTGAGTCTCGTCAAGCATAAGAAACACATCGGCAATTTTTGCCTGGGGATCGGACAGGGCAAGGATCATAAAGCGCCGCTTGGAATCGTAGATGCGTTTGGCAAATATACGCAGCAGCTTAAAGGCAATGGGGGGGTTCCCCAGCATAAGAATTTCAAAATTCTGCGCATTAAGTTCCAGAACTTTTACTGTATCCAGGGCTATGGCAGTGGCCGACCGCGGCGAGTTTTCCAGAATGGCCATTTCGCCAAACATTTCAGACGGCTGTAAAATATCCAGCGTCCGCTCAATATCGCCAATAATTTTTACCAGATGCACTCTGCCTGACTGAATAAGATAAAAATTGTCCCCCGGTTCAAACTCGGAAAAAATCATCTCGCCGGGCTGAAAGATGCGGGTAAAACGCGCAAAAGACTCAAAGTTTACTTCCATTATTCCTCCAGGGCTTCAAGCGCCCGTTTTGTTTTGGTTGTAGTTCCGTCTCCCTCTTCGGCAGGCATGGAAAGTATTTTTTTGTAGAAAGCCGCGGCATGGCCCTGATTGCCGGTTCTTTCGTGGCATTGCCCAATGTAGAACATTGCGTCCCGTATATCGGGGTGCCTGGGATACTGAACAAGCATAGATGTGTAATGTTTAATGCAGTCGTTGTATTTTGCAAGAAAAAACAGGCAGCGCCCTATTTCGTAAGAACTTTTTATGGTCCATTCGGGATCGCCGTTTATATCAATAATTTTTTTAAAACTCTGATAAGCCTCTTTATATTTTTCCTGGGATATAAGGCTAACCGCGCCGTAATAGGCCCCGGCTGCGTCAAACTGTTCTTCCTTGGGAGCGGCAGGGGGCCGGGACGGGGCGGCAGGTTTTTCCGGGCTTCTGCTGCTCCCGTACTGCGCTATGGCAATTTCCGCCTTGTCAAGGTTCTTTGCCGCATCGGCGGACTTTTTCCCTGCGGGGTAATACGTTAAATAACGGCTGAACACATATTTTGCCTGGGAATACCGTTTGTTTTTAAAATAATATTCGCCCAGGCCGAAAAGCCCTTCTTCGGGATTCACGTCTTCCTTTTCCATAAGGCTGGAAACCTGCTTGTGTATCCGCCGCATCTGGTTAGAAAACACTTTAAGCATCTTCATAATAATACGGGTATTGGACAATGCCAGCTGTTCAAATTCGGGAATGGTTAAAGCCATTACCGATGAATCCGAAAGGGCAATGGCGTTTTCTTCGCGGGAATAGCGGCCAAGGGCGGATTTTACCCCAAAAAATTCGCCGGGCTGCACCTGGTCGCGCACATCTTCGCCTGTTTCGATATCCTGGTAAACAAGGCTTACCTTTCCGTTCTGAAGGATAAAGACCCTATCGGCATTGTCACCCTGAAAATAGATAAGGGAACCCGCTTTAAACTGAAATGACTTTGGCATATAACTATTCCTTGTTATGCGTTGCCCGCGCCGCAAGAATCCGGCTCAAAGGGCAGATAGTCCAGGATTTTTTTGAAACCCACTTTCCGCCGGACCTCGGCATAAAGGCCCGCAGGATCGCCTTTTACAAACATGGGCCGTTTACCGGCTGTTATTTGTGAATACCCGGCGGGAAGCGTACCGCCAAAAATATCCAGAAAACGCAATTCGCCGTAAATAGGCTTGCCTGCCAGAACCAGCAATTCTATATCGTCCATCGAGGCGTTTACAAGGTTTTCGTAAGGATCGGCGTTGTTTCCCTTTAATACCAAAATGTCGCCTAACTTGCCTTCTTCCAGCGTGCCTATTTTGTCCTGCATCCAGAAGGCTTTTGCCGCGTTAATCGTAACCATTTCGAACATTTTTTTTGCGGGAAGGTCTTCGCCGTACATTGTGCGGTACAGCTCGCGGTCGTACTTAAGTTCCGCAAGAAGATTCGCCGAGCCGGTGGCGGAAGAATCGGTGCCAATGGTAACATTTACCCCGGCTTTAAGCATTTTGCGCACCTTGGCGGTAACGTTGAACATAAACATATTGGAAAATCCACACCACGAAACACTGGCCCCCGCATTGGCTATTTTTTTAATATCCGCATCGCTTAACGCAATACAGTGTACCAAAAGGCAGTGCTTGTCCAGAATGTTTAGATTCACCAGAGCGTCAACTCCGTGCATGGCTTCGCCGTCAAAACCTTCGGAAAGGTGGGTAATAAACGGCCATTTTTTTTCCACAGCCCGGTCATGTTCAACCTCGATACCATCGCCCCATTTTAGATCATACGATGAACATTCGTGGGCAAGGCCATATTCAAGGAACGCCCTAACCGGCAGGGTGGGCAAAATATTGGCGTTGAGTTTTTGTGGAAAATGGTCGTTAACGGTAGTAACGCCAGAAAAAAGGCACTTGTAGCCGGAAAGGGCGTAAAGGTCTTCTCTGCTTAACTGCGACCGTTCACAGAACGTTTTTGAGGCTTTAAGGTCCTTGTCCCAGGGAAGCCAGGTAAGATAAAATGTACCTTTTTGCGGCCCTACCGCCGGGCGGTAATTCCCCTGTAAATGATCGTGGGTATTGATAAGCGATGGGTATACGCAGGATTCTTCGTTTAAATTGATAGAAAGCCCGCCGCCGGACGCAACTATTTTCTCGCCCTGTATACTTATACTATGGGTTTGTAATTTTTTACCCTCAGAAACAATTATCCCATTGGTCAAAGTATATTCACTCACATAGACCTTCCTTAACTCTATTCTATAAATTTAATGCCTTATAGGTCAATTACAATACAGCAGGGGGCGGGATTTTTATGTTAAAACCCACCCGCTTGTGGATTCCGCCTGTGCCTGTTTCCG
>JAITHQ010000133.1 GCA_031279925.1 Treponema sp.
TGCGGCTTGAAAACGTGGTGGTCTTTATTCTTTCGGCGGACAATTCCTACACCGAGCTTGGCCCCAATTTTGCCAAAGAAATGTGGAAGGGCCTGGTGTTATCCGATTACCTGAAAGACATTCAATGCGCACTGAAAGCCGTTGCCGCTGACCCGGCGAAAGCCCAGGCGGATTTTGAACATTCCTGGCGGAAGGTCATGCACGCGGTGGAGCATAACCCCAAGGGGATATGGAAAGAACTGAAAGCCGTTGCCGCTGACGTAAAAAAAATTCCCTTAAAGCGCAAACTCGTTGACTGCCCCCGCGTGTTAATCGTGGGGGAAATTTACGTGCGCCGGGACGACTTTGCCGTTGGCGAACTGACGGACCTGATGAGCGAGCGGGGGATCGTGGTGAAGGTGGCGGGTATTTCCGAGTGGATTCACTATTTGGACTTTGTGCGGGAATACGCCCTCAATAAACTGATTAAACTGCGCAAACCGGGGACGCGGCTTTTTTCCAAACCCTGGCGGGATTTGAAAAAGCTGAAAATCGAGGAATGGTGGAAACACTCAATTGAAAAAAAGGTACTCGCCATTCTGGAGCCCACGGGCCTTATCCCTGAAACGCCCCACGACATGCACGAGATTATGAAGTACACCCAGGAACATTTTGTGAACCTGGAACTCAACTCGGAAATCGCCGTGTCTTCCGGCTCTGCGGCGGCGGCAATGGACGCGGGTTATTCGGGCATTGTGAACATCAGCCCCTTTGCCTGCCTTATCGGGCGGGTTATTGAGGGCCTCTTTACCCCCTGGGCGCGGGAACGCAACTACCCAATTTTGTCGGTGGAGGTGGACGGCAATTTGCTGCCGCCGAACATCGTCAACAAGCTGAACATTTTTATGGTGAACGTGCTGCGCTTTAAGGGCGGCAGCGATCTTTCTTCGCTGGTTGACAAGGCGGGCAGCCATAATCCGGAGTTTGAGCGGGAGGACGACGAACCCAAGGCCGTTAGCTGATAATTTTATCTCTAAACCCGTTGCCGGGAAAGTTCCTGCGGCGGGTTTAGGCTATTTAAATTACCCATTGCCAAGATCCAATAAATAAGAACGTAGATTTACGCCCTTGTTTTTTAATCCCAGCTTGTCCCGAAGGCTGTTCCGGTGATTCTCCACCGTTTTTCTGGCAATATCAAGGGCATCCGCTATATCCTGTGAACTTTTTCCCATCCGGATAAATTCGGCAACCCGTATCTCCGAAGGAGTCAGTATCTTATAAAGTGATGAAATGCCTGCGGAAGGAGAAATAATATCATTCAAATTATTGTGGATGATTTCAAGACATACACGGATTATAGGATCATTAATGTTGAGTTGAAGCTGTTCCAATGCGGGCAGGTAGTGATTTTGTATCTCCTGATACAGATGCTGCTTCTCCAAAACAGACTCGATGTTTTTAATTTCTTCCAGGATATTCAGAGCCAAATGCAGATTATTCACGCTGGTCTCGGCTTGCGAATAAGCCTGTTCATCTCCGGCGTTCTGCGTTATGGTATGCTGATTTTTGAAAAAGGCAATCTGCAGGAAAAAAATTCCTTCACAGTTTTCATTGGTGAACAAAATAAATTCCAGCGCCGTTCCCTTCAATGTGATTTCAAACGGATCCTTGGGAAATGGCGCCGTCATATATCTTCTGATTTGAACAATAATATCTTTTTGCAGGATATATTCCACGTCCGAAAGGCAGTTAAGGTCACTACGATTGGGCAAATTGTGGCATACAATCTTTTCTTCTGTATCAAAGGCAAGAAAATACAGATTATTTTTTGAAATCAAACTTTCCAGGATAGAAACCCTGTTTTTCAGCCCCTGTTCCTTTGTAACCAGTTCCTGAAATAAATCTCTGAACCGGCCCTCAAAATTTTCGCTCATAAATGCACTGGTTTTTCGTTAAGCCCGCATTGTTACCGGAGCTGTTCCGGTAACCAATTCCCTTTTTGCCAAAATATCCGCCGCCGCATGTGCTGAACTTGTCCGGCTGGAATAAGCGCACAGGTATGTTACCGGTTCAGGATAACACGATAATTCATAAGAGCTGCGCAGTCCAAGAATGATCAGCTTTGCACCGAATTGGCCGCAGAGTCTTTTTACCAGCGCCTGCTGTTTCCCTTTGTCAAAATCCTCACCCGGAAGGGGATAATCTTCGGTAACAACGATGATTGCGGCGGCTCTTTCAAGCAAATCTAAGACCTGATCAATTTCTTCGTATCCCGCAAAACAAACATCCTTTTCAAGGGCGCTGTAAACTTCCCTAAAACTATCAAAGGCGGGTTTTGCCTGATTTGGCCCTATTCCCCGGACATTCATGATGTTGGCATAACTCGCCCTGGGCGTCGCATTAACGCAAACAAAAGGGCCGGTCTTCGGGAGAGGCCAGAGTCCTTTCTGGAGCAGTGCAAACCCGGCGCGGGCGGCGCGGTTTTCGATCGCAATAATTTCGCTTGTATCTTCGGCTTGCAGGGCAGGTCCTTTCAGCTTCATGTGATTGAGCTTGAGGTCAAGAATACGAAGCAGCTTTTCATTCACTTCAGTCCCGGTGAGTTTTCCTGATTCGATTGCCTGCCTGACAGTTTCTATAGAATCAAGCTGTTTTTGGAGATAGTTCCCGCTGTGATCATAATGTTCCTCGGAAAGCATCACCACATCCACGCCGGCTTTCAGGGCAAGCAATGTTGATTCGGCAGGATCATAAAATTTGCGAATTGCGCCCATGTTCATGCTGTCCGACAGGATCAGCCCTGAAAACCCAAGAGTCCCCCGAAGCATATCTAGTAATATTGTTTTTGACAAGGTCGCGGGATATTCGGAATCAATTTTAGGAAACATGATATGGGAAGTCATCACAATGTGCGCCCCCGACTCGATCCCTGCCCGGAAAGGCAAGAGATCGCTGGACATCAGTTCTTCCAGAGACTTGTTTACCCTGGGGATACAACGATGGGTATCGCCTTCGGTAGCGCCGTGTCCGGGGAAGTGTTTTACCGT
>JAITHQ010000171.1 GCA_031279925.1 Treponema sp.
TTTTGCGGTCAATAGACCGTAAAAATCCCGATTTTCGGGCTCTTTTTGAGCCTGCAAGGTAGAATTTTGGCGTTTGCAACGCCAAAATCCCAGATTTTGAACAGGCTCTTATAAGAACAACATACCCCGTGTCCCTTCAGGGCGGGGTTGTTGATTATGTTTCGGGATTAATCCCCAGACGCTTTAGCTGCTGTTCTTCTTCTTTTTGGGCGCTGTACTCATGCCGAAGCTGGTTTGCTCTGACAATACAATTTTTTATGGTAGCCAGTTCGGGCTTGATTCCCCTAATCCGTTCCCGATCCTCCTTTGGCACGGATCCCTTAAAATAATCATCCAGCGCTGTAAGAGTCCGGTGTATTGACTGCACATCACGGATAGTCCGTTCAAGGTATCCGGTGATCTGCTCTTCCCCCATAGCCCCAAGTTTCGTCATAAGCGGCCCATGCCCGTTCATTCCCGTAAGAATTTTGGTTTTCTTGTCCATTTCCGCACGAAACTCATAAAAATGCACCGTTTGGTTAACGGGTATTCCCTTGGCCGGGTCTATATATTGCACCTCATATACAATCTCTTCCGGATCGGCGTTCATCATGGCGCGGAAAAGCAGATGGAGCCGCTGCAGGAACGTTTTTTTCTGATTCGCCAGAGTCGCCGCATTTTCATCGATTTTTGCGGCGATCTCGCCCATAGCGGTGGCAGATGAGCCGATAACCTGTATACCCTCAAGCAAAATACTTTTAAAGGATACCGTGGACTTGGCTGTTTTGGGTTTTTCCGTTGCTACTTTAAGGGATTTAAGGATCGCCTCCTGCAAAGAAGGCCCGTCTTTGGAATAATCTTCTTTTATAAGCTCTTCGATAAATTCCTGATAAAACGGAGTCCCCGGCATGGCAGAGGCAATTTTTTTCTTGATATTCGCAGCATTGGCTTCCCCGGACGTCATACCGCCGACAGCGTTGCGGATATTGAGTTTGTAGGTTTCCCGGTGGTAGGCGGTAAGGTCCCGCAGTATGCCCATCACCGAAACAGTAGATTTTGACAGCTTAATAAGGGATTCGCCAATAATGCTAAGCGTTATTTGGTCAACGCCGGTTTTAGCCTGGTTGGTAATTTCCGCCACCAGCTTGGTATTATGCGAGGAGGCGTCCGGCGTTAGGTGAACCCAGTCTATGTAGCGTACCAGCCCAAGAATCCGCTTTATCCGGTCAAGATTCAGAAAATCAACCCCAAATTGATAAAAATTAACCAGAAAGTCAAGCTGATTATCGTAGTTGGAAAGCCGGAGCGAAATCTGCTCCAGCCGTTTCGCTTCGTTAAAGGGGCCGGTTTCCGGCACCTCAAGTTCGCCGATTTTGGTTTCCTGCTTATAGGGGTCTTCGTGAAGCAGCTTTTTTTTAAGAAAAATATTGTACAGCACCGAAAACGAAGCCTGAAAAACACGAAGTTCATCCTTTAATTTGGTAAGTTCAGACGCTTCAAGCCAGTCCTTTCTTGCACTAAGGGCCTGGAGGAGCGCTTCTGCATAATTGGCGGCAACAGCAAATTCAGCCATGTATTAAGTATGTCATAAAACAAAAAAAGAAGCAATTGATGATAAAGCGAAACGGGGATGTGTTTCATTAATAGAGTATGAAAAAGCATTGGTTGATTTTGACGGTATTGAACTGCGCTGGCATTGCTTTGTCCGGATGCGGAACGGCTGCCTTGGATTCCCGGTATACTCTGCATCTGCCCGATCTTCCCCCGGCCTGGCAACATCTGCTCGGCGAACCGCACTGGCGTATCGAGTGGCTTAACCAGGACGGAAAAAAGCAAACAATAACGGTACGGGGAAACGAAAAACCGGAAATTTCCCTGTCCCCTGCCTGGACCAGCGCGGTTTCCATTTGGCCGTACTGGCCGCAGCGGGGTATAGGCCCCGGCGTTTTCAGGCCCGCAGGGGCCTTGTTCCCCTTTGACGCCGCAGGCGCAACGCTTGCCGCAAGCTGGAGGGCCGGGGTAGACGCCACGCTGTACTGGGAAATGGGAAGGGCCGCCGCCGGCTCAGGAGCCGCCGGGAACCGGCTTCCGCTGTATTTCAACTGGCCTCGGTTCAGGGAACTTTTTCAGGATTCCTCTATAAATGCGGAAATTCGCGCTGATCCCTGGCTGGCGGACTGGCATTCCATTGCGGAAAAAACAATACAGTCCGGTTTTGACAAACGCCGTCTGGTTCCCGAAGCCCGCGTTGCGTTAACGCTCCCTGTAGGTTCCGGCCCCTGGGCGGGGGCTTCTCCTTTTGCCCCTTCCCTGCTGTTTGATACCGCGCCGGTATTTACCGTCCGCAAAAGCGTAGACACCTGGGTTTCCAGCGAGGGTATTCTTCGCTGCAACAGCAAAACGTGGACTCTGGCTGCCTGGGAGTAAACCTCCCAAAGTTTGCTGTTAAGAAGCGGCAATACTCCCTGCGGAAATGCTTAGAGCCTGTTCAAATTGTGGATTTTTGCGGTCTGTTGACCACAAAAATTCCGGTTTTCGGGCTCTTAAGGGTATGCCTCTGTGTTATTATTTTTCGAGGGGATAGAACCGGAAAAAACAGGTACAAAAAGCAGGATAAAAAACGCCGCTAAAGCCTCGCCGCTTGTTTCTTTAGTACCTCAATCAGCTTCTTTAGATTCCATACCGTGCGGAATCCCATGGGACTTTGGAACAGACGGTTTCTGTTAATCGCATTTAAATTTTATAATGCCCATAAACTTCCAGCGGCAAATTACAAGAGTTGAGCCACGTTTTGACTACCGGCATACTGCCCGCTAATCATGAGCCGGGTTTTTACTCACCTTTTCG
>JAITHQ010000188.1 GCA_031279925.1 Treponema sp.
GACCAGTTGCAGTAAGGACTGCCGTTCCGCGTTGGACAAGGTGGCTCGGTATTTGCTATGTGGTTTGAACATGGTTCCCTCCTGTTTTTGTATCGGAAGGATTACCGCTTTTGATAAGCCTTTTTTAACTTCGCGCAGTACTGGTATTATCTGGTTTTTACTGTCCGCTACCGCAAGGCCGTCATAGCCCTGGATTACTCCGTGCGGCCCTTTGATGTTCCCGTGCTCATTGTCCGTGACATTTGATTTGACCGGTTCCCCGCCAGCCCCGGTCCGCTCCTGATGGCGCTCCACAAACGTCCGTATCCGCCGGGCCGCTTGGTCCAGCCGTTGCAGTTTCCGCTGCTTCCCCTCGCCAAGCCCTCCTGCGTCCGCCTGCCGGTGTTGCTCCGGCAGCGCCCCTAGCATCTTTTGTATTTGGTCATGTTTTTTCCCCAGTCTGCCGCGGGTTCCACTCCACTCCTTGGAAGCGTTTGACGGCAGCCGTCCAGGGCAAACAGGTTTCCCTGTATCAGTTTCAGTTCATGGCACACCAGTACTACTTCACTGACTACCCTCTGTATTTCCCTCCCATTCCTGACACGAAGTTCGATAGGGTGGTGTAATGCGGTTCAATGTTTTCCGCCAGGGCTTTTACCACCAAATGATTGCGGCACATCGCCGCTATTTTATGGGAACTGATGACCCCGCATGAGTAGCAGTACAGCATTATGTTGAGCAGTATGCGGGGTGCTATAGCAGTGGCTCCGGTTTGATTGGTGGTGGAGCGCATATCGAAGATGCCGAGGTTTATTTTTTCGTCAAACAGCAGAGGGAGGGTAAGCACGAAAGTACCGGGAAGCAAGTGGTGCGCCAAAGATACGGTCAGGAACAGGCCCTGGCTTTTTTGGGGTTTTTTGTATCGTGCCATGATGGTGGTAGTATAGCATGTGTTAGGCGCTATTGTATACTTTTTCTGTAGCTCAACAGGACTGTTTACGCCGCGCCGCCGGTAGGCGGCTTGGCCTCCATTCGGCTAGGTCATGGGCTGCGCCCATTCCCACGCTTCATTCCGGCACATGCCGTTCCGTAGGAACGGATGCCAGCCCTGGTCTTTGCTGCGCAAAGCCCATATCCGGGCCGGCAAAACGCCGTAAACAGCCGGAACGTTATACGAAATGAGGCTGGTTTATAAAAATATTATTTTTTTCATGTTAATCGTCATTGGTACTCTTTGATAGTATCTCTCTTGCTCCACTTTATCTTTATTCCATTTTACTTACACTTTCTAAAATACCTCCAAAATATCTTTGTCTTAATTACGCTATGCTTCATAAATCAGTATACCTTTAGCGTTCTCCCAAAAGCGCCTTAAGTTCCTGAATAGAGTTAATAATTTTGGGGCGGGGCATATCACGGAATTTTTTGGGGATCATCTCTTTGGAGGTACATTCCAGGGCCGCAACCAGATTCTGTAGTTCCACTTCATGAGGGTAGGCGGCGGGGATAAAATCTCCCATAGCTTCTTCCATGTCTTCCCGTTTTATAAAAATCCGGTCATCCATTGCGGCAAGTAGTTTGGCCCGAATCAGCAGGGCCTCAAGGTCCGCCCCGGAATATTCATACCGGTACTTTTTGAAAAGATCCGATATGGAAAAATTGCGTATCTCAAGACTAAGTTTGCGCACCAGGGTTTTAAAAAGGTCTTCCCGGTCATCATCGGTTTCAGGGTAAAACAGGGCAAGGTGTTCCTCGGCCCGGCCCTGCCGTTTTAAGTCGATGGGGATAAGGTCCGGGCGGCAGGTAATAAGGAACCAGATAATCTTTCCCCGGTATTCGGTGTTGCCCATAAAACCGGCAATCTGGGCAAAGACCCGGTTGCTGGTTCCAGAGTCGCCGTCTTGATCACGGTCACCCAAAAATGCGTCGGCTTCGTCAATCATCACCGCCACTGGAGCCATAGCTCTAAGAATAGAAAGCACCTTTTCAAGATTCGATTCAGTCTCGCCCTGCCACTTGGTGCGGAAGTTGCGAAACTTGACCATGGGAATACCAATCTCGCCGGCAAAGGCGCTTACCATAAAACTCTTGCCTGTGCCCACAGGACCTGCAATAAGATAGCCCATGGGGAGTACATCCAGCCTGCCCATCTTTATTGCCTTTGCCGCATTTTTGAAACGTTTTCTTACAAAATCATGCCCCGATATATGGGAAAGGTTGAATGATGTTTCCATAAATTCAAGAAGACCTGCCGCCTCATTTTCGATAATTTCTTTTTTCTTTTGCCGCATAAAATCAAGGGAGAGAGGCCGGTTTTCCTCAAAGCTCTCCGAAACCAGCCTGTTCATATTCATTAAATTGATGCCGCTGGTAATGGCCGCAAGTCTTTCCGGGGAAAGGTCGTGCTCCATAAGGAGTTTTCCTTCCTTGTCTTTGAACATCAAAAAACTTTCCCGCACTTTTGTATCGGGAAAGGGTATGCTGATTTTTACGGTTGAAGGCGAACCAACCAGCCGTGAAGCAATGTCGATAAGGTTTTCCGTAAGCAGGATAATCGAAATATCACCCCGGATAAATTTGGGATCAGTTGCCCAGCGGTTAAATGTAACCAGACAATAACGGTCGGAGTCTGAAAGCCGGATAAGGTCGCCGGCGGGAACAATGGTTTCCGCATAGTCAATAATAAAGACCATACGGCATTTTTCCCATTTGCCGGTGGGAATGCGGGACAAAAAATATTTTTCTAGAAATGGAAAACTTTTTTCAGGATCGGACGAAATAAAATCATCGGGATCAATATCAGTATTGGAGCACAGGCTCGGTATTGATGAAAGATAGTTCCGCTTCATTTCTTCCGTACAAAAAGTTACGCCGCTGGAACGATCGTAATAGGCAATAATGTCCTGATTGCCGAAAAGCACATCAGATATATATTCTTGCACACGAGTAAAGGTAAATTCATCTTCCTGTTTTTTGTGGGGAAGATAGTCCCTTATATTACCATAGAGAATATACAAATTGGCTGTTTTGGAGCCATATTTTAATGCCAAATCCTGCGCCCATGCCGGCAGAATTTTGATGTATTCATTATGCCTATAAATATACTGATCCGACATAAGCCTCCAGTCCGAATCAGTATATATCAGAAAATAGATTTGTGTAATAGGACTGGATATAGTGAAGCAGCCAAAGATTGTTGCCGCATTGAGAAGCGAAAACACGAAATAATAGGGCAACGCTGATTACCGGCCAAAAGTCCGCAATCAGCGTTGCCCAGGGTGTTACAAATGAAGCAGGTTTGTAAGGTTTTACTTTACATACTGCGGTCGCTCCACATACGTGGTATGCAGCAATTCATGCGCCTTGTGGCCATTCGGTTCGCCCAGGAACTCCTGGTACACCTGATTGATGAACGGGTTCTGGTGCGAGCAGCGGTACTTGGACTGTTCATCATCGGCGTAAATGCCGCCGGTACGCTGCTTGCGAATATCGTCGGTGCAGCCGTAGGGCTGGCCGCCGCCGCCGATACACCCGCCGCGGCAGGCCATCACTTCCACAAAGTGGTAGGGCGTTTCCTTACCTTCGGCGCGGGCTGCCCGGATTTTGTTCAACACCGCCTCAATGTTCCCCATTTGATGGGCAATGGCAATGCGGATTTTGGTTCCGTTGCCAAAATCAACTTCCGCCTCCTTTACCCCCTCAAGACCGCGGGCCGGCTTAAAGTTTACATCGGGCAAATCCTTTTTCGTAACCAGGAAATAGGCGCTGCGAACCGCCGCTTCCATAACGCCGCCTGTGACGCCGAAGATTGTACCCGCGCCGGTGTACGGCCCCATCGGGTTATCCGCCTCCTCATCAGGCAGGTTCAGAATATCGATGCCCGCCTGCTTCACCATACGGGCAAGCTCCCGCGTGGTAATCACAATGTCCACATCGTAACCAATGTCCGCGCCCAGTTCCCTGGCGGCGCTCTGCATATCCTCGTTGCGGTGGCTTTCCCACTTTTTGGCCGTACAGGGCATCACCGA
>JAITHQ010000028.1 GCA_031279925.1 Treponema sp.
TGCGCCGCCCGCGACAACTGTTGTCAAAACGGCGCAACCGATTACCAGAACGAAGCATAATTTTTTCATATATGCATCTCCTCTATATTTTTTTCTTCCCGCTACGCGGAAAGTTTTTAACAAAAAATTAATAATGAGGGGGGCAAGCCCCCCACGCTCCAGCCCCGCTACGCGGGTCTTACGCTACCCCCCATGCGGGGGGATGCCCCCCGCAACGCCCCCCCTCCCCACCCGCCAAGTTATGCCTGGCCCCGGATGTTCTTACAAATAATACTGTAGCTCCTCCCTGTTTCCGGCGAAGTGCAGAATCTTCAAAATTTTTGCCCGCAGTTCCAGAAAATCAGGATCATCCCGCTGGCGGGGGCGGCCCATTTCAACAGTAATCAACTGCTCAATTTTGGCGGGCCGCGCCGACATCACCACGATTCTGGTCGCCATGTAAATAGCCTCGTCAACATCGTGGGTTACCATCACCGTAGTCATTTTACGGCGCTCCCAAATGCCCAGGATTTCATCCTGCATATTCATACGGGTAAAAGCGTCCAATGCCCCCAGCGGCTCGTCCAGCAGCAGCACCTTGGGATTGTTTACCAAAGCGCGGGCAAGACTCGCCCGCTGCGCCATGCCGCCTGAAAGCTGGTGGGGGTAGGATTTTTCAAAACCCTCAAGGCCGACCAGTTTAATAAATTCGCCGATGCTCTCCTTCTCCTGGCGGTACACGTTCCGCGCCCGCAGGCCAAAGGCGATATTTTCATACACATTTTTCCAGGGGAACAGCGTCGGGTCCTGAAACACCAGGCCCCGCTCGTAGCCGGGCGCGGTAATTTCCACGCCGTCCAGTTCCAGGCCGCCGCTGTCTGGCCTGCCCAGAGCGGCAATAAGCCGCAGCAGCGTTGACTTGCCGCAGCCGGACGGCCCGATAAGCGAAATAAATTCCCCGCTTGAAAATTCAAGACTGATATTATCCAAAGCCACTACTTCGGAACCGTCCGTCTGGGGAAAACTTTTTCGCACATTTTTAATCGAAATATTTCCGTTATTCGTCATTTCTATTTCCTTTCCCTTAAATCGTATAAATCCAGTCGGTGGTAACGGTTTTCAAAAACCGGATGGTGCGTTCCTTTTGGGGACGAACAAAAATATCCTCAGGCGCGCCTTCTTCCACCACCTGCCCCTCGTCCATAAAAACCACGCGGTCTGCGGTCTTGCGCACAAAAGATATTTCGTGGGAAACGATGAGCATGGTCTGCCCCTGATCCGCAAGCTGCTTGATAATCGCCAGCACCTCTCCCACCAATTCAGGGTCAAGCGCCGAGGTCGGTTCATCAAACAGAATGATGTGGGGGTTAAGGGCTATGGCCCGCGCAATGCCGACCCGCTGCTGCTGGCCCCCGGACAATTCCGCAGGATAGCTTTCCAGCCGGTCTCCCAGGCCAACCCGCTCCAGCGCGTACTGTGCCGCCGTTTCAGCCTCGCCGCGTTTCTGTTTGCGGGCCGCGACAAGGCCCAAACTGACATTCCGCAGGGCGTTCATATTGCGAAAAAGGTTGTACTGCTGGAATACCATAGCGGTCTTCCGCCGCACGGTAAGGGCGTTTCGCGGGGAAGCCTTTTTAAGGGAAACTTCCAGATCATCAATTTTGAGTTCCCCTTTATCCGCGTGTTCCAGAAAATTAACGCAGCGCAAGAGCGTCGTTTTCCCGGAACCGGAAGGCCCGATAACCGCCACGGTTTCCCCGTCCTGTACCGAAAGGTCTATGCCCCGCAGCACTTCCTTGCCGCCGAATTTTTTGTGCAGGTTTGTTATCTGGAGCATGAGATTCCCCCTTTCATGTGCAGACGCACCCCTTTCTCCGCGGCGGCGGTAAGCCGCTCCACCAGAATAGTAAGCCCCCAATACACCAGGGCCACCGCGCAATAGGCTTCAAGATACCGGTAATTCCCCGCGGTCTTCATGGCCGTTCCCTGAATCATTTCGATAATCCCCAAAAGATACGCCGCCGCGGATCCTTTGATAATGCCGATAAAGGAAGAACCCACAATCGGTATGGCCACCGGAAGGCTCTGGGGAATAACAATCCAGCGGACTACCTGCAAGCCCGTAAGGCCCACCGAATATCCCGCCTCGTACTGGCCTTTCTCCACGGATAAAAACGCGGAGCGCATACCCTCGGAAAGCACGCCCGCCGCGTCCAGAGTAAGCACGGAAACCACAATTGCCAGTTTGTTCAGCGCGTTCTGCTCCCAGCCAAAAATACTGTAAAATGCCTTGACAACAAAATACGCCGTGAACATTTGCAGCAGCACCGGGATTGAGCGCAGAACCACCACGTAGCTTTGGGCAAAACGCTGCCAAACGGGGATGCGGTAAATCCGGCAAAGGGCCAAAACCGTGCCTATCAGCACCCCGCCTGCCAGGGGGATTACGCTTAACACCGCCACCACCGGCAGGTAGGAAAAAGCAACCTGTAATTCATACAGAAAAAAAGCGGGATCAAACGAAATTCCCATTACGGCCTCCCGGAGACGCCCCATTCAAGGCGTCTGGATAAAAGGCGCATGGCCTGTTCCAAAAGCAGGCAGAGGGCCAAAAAGATAATGGTCGCTCCGATATACCCTTCCATTTCGCGGAAGGTAGCCGAAATCGACACGCCGCCTCGAATCCGGTAATCCGAATTGGCCATAGTAGCGACCATTCCCATAATGTCCAGAATTCCCGCTGCGCTGTAGGCCAGGGAAGTATCCTTGAGCAGGCTTGAAAGACTGTTCGCCATGCCCGGAATACTGATGCGGAACGCCTGCGGAAATATCACATAACGGAACGCCTGAAGGCGCGTAAGCCCCACCGAATACGCCGCCTCTTCCTGTCCCACCCCGACCCCAGAGACCGAAGCCCGCAGAATTTCCGAGAGAAAGGCGGCGCTGTTCATGGCGTAAGCGATAATGACAAAACTGATTCTTGGCCAAGACCGCCCCGCGTTAAAACCGGTAATACGCCAGATAAGGGCCGGCAGGGCGAGATTACAAATCAAAAGCTGGATCAAAACAGGCGTACCCCGCATAAAGGACACGTAAAACCTGGCTGCCTGCCGCGCCGCAGGCACGCGGTACACCTGAACCGCCGCCAGTACCATAGCCAGGACAAAGCCCAGGCTAAAGGCGCTGAGGGTAATGCCCAGCGTTACCGGCACCCGGGGGAGAAGCCGCCGCAGTACTACCAGAAAAAATGACCAGCTAAAAAAATTCATTTTCCTTCCCTTAGTCTTTGGCGGTAAAGTCCCCGCCAAGCCAATGGTTGGACAGCTTAAGCAATGTCCCGTCATCTTTAAGGGCTTGAAGCTGTTCGTCAAAAATCTTCCGCAGTTCCTCGCCGCTTTGTTTATTAAAAAGATAATAGGCGTTGGAATTGGCAATCCGTCCGGCGGCTTTTATTTTCGCCTGATACTCCTCGCGGTATCTTGCCACGTGCCGTACCATAAGCGGAAAGGCGTCCGCCCGGTGCGCGGCAAGCGCTTCCAGGGCAAGGGCATTGGTAGACTCAAAAATGATGTTAAACGGTTTTCCATGCTCCTCGTTCCATTTGTTGGTTATGTAATACGAGTTATTGGTCGTGCCGGTGCAAACCACCGTCTTTCCTGTAAGGTCTTCAAAATTGTCGATACTGTCATCGTCCTCCCGCACCGCCAGATGAATTGGATAAGTGGTGTACCCAACCTTGCCATACAGGAATTTTTGATCCCGCTCAATATTGTATTCATACTGATGCACCGCCACATCGACTTTTCCCGCCTCCAGCGACAGGAGAATATTGGCAAAATCAAAGACCTGGTATTTAAGGGTATATTG
>JAITHQ010000039.1 GCA_031279925.1 Treponema sp.
AAGGAGCGCTTGCGCTCCCGCGCTGATTTGGTTTATAGTTTTGATGGCGAGGGTCTCCTGGTTGATAGTTTTGCAACTACAATCTTATCAGGTTTCCCTCGCCTTTTCTATCTTTTCAGGAAGTTTTGGAACAGGCTCCATTATTTATAGTATTTTGTCAATATTTATTTTTTGCCCCGCACGGATGCGGGGCATTCCTGAATTTCTTGTTTTTTATTGCGCCTAACGTTCCGGCTGTTTACGACGTTTGGGCGGGCATAAAAGGGCTTTGCGAAGCAAAGACCGCCCACCCAAATGTGCCGCAATGAGGCGTGGGAATGGCGTAAGCCATGACCTAGCCGAATGGAGGCCAAGCCGCCTATCGGCGGCGAAGCATATACAAACCTTTGAGGCTGCAGAAAAAATTTACAATAGCGCCTAACTCTTGCTTTAATACCCCATCATTGTGCAATACAAAACAACCGAAAAGAACCGGCGACTCTTCTTGACCGTATCTTTGCCTGATCAAGCGCTTCCCGCTGCTTTCGGGCATTCCCTCACTCAGATCTTTGACGAAAAAATAAACCTCAGTTTCTTCGATATATACTTTGCCAACGATCAAACCGCTGCCTGTGCTCTAGAACTGTGCATGCTACTGAAAATAATTTTGTACTGCTACTGATGCGTGGTCATCAGTTCCGGAAAAAGAGCGGCGATGACCGGAGCCATCTGGTGGGGAGCAAGAGCCCCGATTATCCGCTGCTTCATTTAATTTTAAAACTCACCGGGTAGCGGTAACGGCATGAAACAGGCTGGCCGTTTGCCCGCGCCGGAGACGCCCGTCTGCCGGTAAAGGCCCGCACCGCCGACTCGCCAAAACCGCGTTCTTTGGGATTTTCCTGTAAAATTCGTATCTGCTGCACAAGGCCATTCTGGTCGATAAACAGTTCCAGTATTACGCGGCCCTCTATGCCGGCACGCTGGGCAATGGGCGGGTATATAATGGCGGCGGCGATTTCCCTTTCGTCGAATTTCGGTGTGTCAGAAACTTTATGAATAGGAAGATAGTCGTCCCATGTTGAAGATGAGGTAATAATGGTTCCGGGGGCGACTACGGTCTGAGCAGGCGGCGTATCGGTTTCGATCATGGTCTCGGCAATGGCTTCTACCTGGGGCAATTCTGGTTCAGGAGGGGGGGGAGGGGGGGGCGCTTCTTCAAGATCGGTTACCTTCATTACGCGGGCGTTTTCTATTTCTTCCTGGGACACGGCTCTTACGTTAAAAGCCAGAAAGAGAATCAACAGGGCGTGGATAGCGGCAACGGCAGTAAAGAGGACGAGCCGCAGGGTTTTCTCATTCAGCATTTTTCACCACAAAACTGACAACACGGTATTGCAGCACCTGGAGTATCTCCAATACCGCGTTGATTTTTTCATAGGGGGTGTTCCGGTCGGCGATGATGTGTACCCTGGTGTCCGGCGCGGAGCGGTACAGTTCCGCAATGGTACGTTCCAGTGTCAACAGGTCTCCAGGATCGCCGTCCAGATATACACCGCCGTCCCGGTCTACCCATACTTCAAGGTTCTTTTCGGCGCTGGTACGCAGGGCCGTTTTTGCCTCAGGGTACTCAATTTTTACCTCCTTGCGGTAGTTGATGAGCGCAACCAGCATGATAAAAATTAATAACAGAAAGGCTACGTCGGACATGGAATTGAGGGGAATGTAAAATTCTTTGTTTTTTTTGCGGGACAGCCTCATGGGTTCCCCTTCTTCATGGAAAACGAAAACGATTCAATTTTTAAATCCTGCGCGAGTTCCACAAACGAAACTACCTGCTGCCATTGCGCCGCCGGGTCTATACTGAGGAGGACGGCGATGTTGGGGTTGCCCTTCTGCGCCGTGCGGATTAACCGCTCCGCCGCCGCAATTCCGATTGATTCGGTTTCATGAACAATATTGCCTTGATTGTCCATTTCAAAACGGAGAAGGTCGTCTTTAAGGATAAGGCGGGTGGAATCTTTGGCAGGCAGATTCATCAAAAAACCCTTGTTGATGTTGAAGCCGGCGATAACTATAAAATAAATAATCAGCAGAAAAGCAATGTCGCTTGACGCACTTGAATCGGCAAAGCCCGGCCTTTTGCGGCGGCGGAGTTTCATAGGGCTTATTCAGCTCCGCTGGGATTACCAGCCGGGGACCTTCCTGATTGCCGGTTCCCCCCTTTTTCTTCCTGATCGGCAATCTGCGCTATCAGGGTTGAGCAGGTTTGTTCAACGGCGGCGGCGAACTTGTCGACGATGTGACTAAAAATCGAATGGAAGATCATGGCAATTATCGCGATGATGAGGCCGAAGACCGTGGTGATAAGGGCTTCGTAGATACCGTTTGCGACGATTTGGGCGTTTACTTCGGTGGCTTCGGCAATGGATTTGAAGGCGCCGATCATGCCGGAGACGGTTCCCAGGAAACCGGTGAGCGGCGAAAGGGAACCCAGCGCGGTAAGGAAGTTGAAACCGTTTTCCAGCGAGTTTACGCAAGTCATGGCTTCGGTTTCTACGGCGCGTTCGGCGCGGTGTTCAGAAAAGCCCGGCCCACTGCGTTTTACGAGGGCCAGCAGAATCCGCGCTCCCATGCGCCGTTTGCTTAGGCCGGAAAGGTATTCGGCGGCGGCGGCATAGTTTCCTTCGTCCGTTAACCGGGAAACCTTGCGGCCAAGATCGTCAACACGCAGGTTGTGCCAAGCCAGATAAATGGCCCGCTCCAGGGAAATGGCGACTACCGCTATCGAAAAGGCCAGGAGGGGCCACATAAAAACCCCGCCCATTTTGAACAAATCCAGCAGCGAAAACGATACAGTTTCCATACTTTAATATTCCTTTTATTTAACGATG
>JAITHQ010000237.1 GCA_031279925.1 Treponema sp.
TGTAGACAGACATGCGTCCGTCTTTCCTGATTATTGTAGAATTCAGATCGTTCCATTTTTTTCCTGTTACCCAGGCGGCGAATACACCCATGTCCTGTATAAAATTATCGCCGAGAAAATATGCATAATTATCTTCAGATACTGCGATTTTCCGTTATTTAAAGAGTCTCCTTGGATATACACAAAATTGTCTGACGCCAGCTCAATACCTTCATCGGCACATTCTACCGCATATTCAAATTGCAGTAGTTTTTCAAGGCATTTTTAGTAAACATGGGTTTTTTTTCCAGTTTTGCAAGATATTTGTCGAAAATTTTACGGTTTGGAAATTGAATGATGAACGGAATTTTTTCTGATTTCAAAAAAACACAATAGACTTCATGAATATTTGATCTGATATAGTCTGATGAAAATATTTCCAGTATGTCTTCATTATATTCCGCCGATGGATTAAATGATAAAAAAGCATAGCGCCAGTTTTGAAATACTGGCAGCGGCATGAAATAGAGCGGTTTATTATAATTATAACTCAAATCATCGTTGTAATTATCAAGAATCAGCTTATTGTTCCTGGCTTTGTTTTTTGCCCGCCGCTCTGATTGCCGCAGCCGCAAAAGCCGGCCATTGCAATCAGGCCGCAGATTATAACAAGCCATTTTTTCGCCGGCATATAAACCCCGCTTAAAAAATTCGGGAAGCCGAAAAACACCGGCTTCCCACTATGAAAAAGGTTAGAAGGTTAACACGACCCGAAAGTTTACCCAGTTGGTGAGCGTTCTCAGCGTAGTGTTGTCGCCGGAAGTGGGATTCCATGTTTCAACATCGTTCTGAAAACGGTACACCAGCGCGGCATAACTGCCGCTGGCGAAATTAAACCGTACCATCGGTTCAATGTACCAGCGCAAATAGCCGTCAATCCCCTTCATGTTGGGGCCATAGTCCTGGGCATACTCAAAAGCCGGGCCGATACTGATAAGGTTGTTAAACAGGTTGTAATAAAACGAAGCGCGGATGTAATACTGGCCCTCATCAGGGTTGCGTGTGCTGATACCCATACGGAGCTGGGTGGTAAACCATTCCGGGGCGTACTGTATATACAGCCAGTCCGTTGTGTATATCATGTCTTTTGGATTTACCCCAGCCGTTTCCTCGTCCGGGGTGAGGGCGCTGTTCAGCCCCTCAACATAGCCGTTGGCGAAAATTTGCAGGCCCGGCACAAGATGCCGGAGAGCCCGCTCCTCAACGCGGTATATCAGCTTCTCGCCCCGCTCTCCGTCAGCTTCGCTGTCCAGCCGGTAGGCCCCCCGCAGCAGGAACCAGTCATTGTAATAGGACAGGCCGACTACCGTTTCCTTCATAAGGTCATAAAAATACACGCCGCGTGAACCGTTGGAAGTTTGCAGGACGCTGTCGCGCCCTGAATCAATGTCGTTTAACACCATGCCGAGGTTTAACTGGCCGTGTTTAATAAAGGGTAAAAAAGCGGGTATTAACTCAAAGCGCAGGCCAACCCGGGTATCAAGTTCCCGCCACATTTCCGGGCCGCCCGTCCCCCAGGGGGAATCCCCCATCTTTCCCGCGGAAATCTTAACCTGCCGGTTCAGAAAATACCCGTAGGCAAATGCGTAACTCAGTTTAATCGGCGGATTGGCGCTGCTTATATCGACAGCAGCCGCCTCAAAGCGGAACTTTGTCCCGATGTTTCCGTGGTCAACCTGAAAATTCAGGCGGAAGCGCCCCGGCTGGTCCTTAAAGACATTATAATCGGTTGTTCCTTTGGCCCAGTCGGTATCCTCTCCGTTGTGTATAAAACCGCCCGTGGAATTGCCGTATTCACCATCGGCGTCATATTGCGTCCGGTCATACCAAAACAGCCCTGTTTTTAATTCACCGCCGATAGTTATGGTAGTTTCCGCCGGCTTTTCCTGGGAAAAAACCGCGCCGGTGATAAACAGTGCAATAAAAATGATGGCTATTAACTGTTTCATGGTGAATCTCCTCTATAAGTATGCCGTACATTAAAACGTGAACACCGCGCGGAGGTTCACCCAATGGGTCCTGGAATTGAAAGGCTCTGGGTTTGCCGGGTCCTTCTGATTATCCATCTGGTAGTATTCATCATGGTAGCGGTACACCAGGGCGACATAGAAGCCCTGGTCGATGTTGACTTTTATCTGCGGCTCGATATACCAGGACAGGTATGGGGCCGGAGAGACCAATCCATCGCCGAAATCTTTGGCAAACTCAAACGCCAGGCCGGCGTTGAGCAAATTGTTTAAAAATTTGTAATAAAAAGACGGCTGTACGGAAAACCATTGCCGCGACTTGTCAGCACGGGCGCCGTTCGGCAGCCGCCTTACATCGATAATGTCATAACCCAGGCGCAGCCGCGCGGTAAAATCGCCGCTTTCGTACCGGCCAAACAGGTAATTGGTCCCGGTCAGCATGTGTTCCGCCTCGCTGCCAAGTTCTTCAAAATACCCGGCATTCCATATTTGCAGGCCCGGCAGATAATTGCCGAGCGCCCGTTCCTCCATGCGGTACGCTATGCGGCCGCCCTGGTCCCGGTCTGTGCTGCCCAGCTTGTCAGCTTCACTGTCCAGGCGGTAGGAAAGAACCGCGCGGAACAGCTCATGGGTGTAAGAAACGCCAAAGACGGTCTCAGCCAGCAGGTCTTCTACCGTTGCGGTAACACCGCCCGGTATTGGGGTGTTCCAGTTGTTCAGGACCAATCCAAGCTCCAGCCCGGGCGCAAAAAAAGGCAGATACTCAAAGCGCATTCCCACCGTGGTATCCAGTTCTTTGTCCAAATCCGGTTCGGCAGTCCCCCAGGGGGACTGTCCCAGTTTTCCGGCGGAAGCCCTGAACTGGTCATCAAAAAAACTCCCGTAGAGGAATGCGTATGCCCAGTTTACCATTCCGGTGGTAAAGTCGGACATTTCAAACCGGAACTTTGCCCCGATATTCCCCTTCTCAATCTGAAAATTCAGGCGGTACAGGCCCTGGTTAGTACCCCGCAAGGTGTCCAGCCGCTTGTACCCCATCCAGTTATCCGATTCGCTGTTGTGGATATCGGCGCCCTCATCGGGCAGCGTTTCTCCGGTTTGGTTATTTACATCATCCGAGGTATAAACGTCTTTTTCTTTTGACCAGGCAAAAAAACCGGTTCTCGCCTCGCCGGATATGGACAGTTTTAACTCGGCGGATTCCTGGGAAAAAACCGCGCTTGCGGCGCAGAACGCCGCAAGCGCCGCGGCAATTACCTTCTTCATGGGCTTACTCTCCTTATTATGGGTGATCAAATACCTCGCCCTTCAGGGCGAGGTATGCTGGTTCTCCCGGTGTGGCTGCACTCAGGCACGAATAAACACAAGGTCCGCCCGCAAAGGCAGGCTTTGCGGGCGGACGCTCAATGCTGTCTTAATACCGTGTTACCGTGCCCGGATAAATTTAACCGATACGATTTCACTGCGGGGCAGTTGAATAACAGCGGCGGTTCTGGCGGTGTTCATTGGCACCATTTCAATTTGCTGTTTTGCGTTGCCGTTCGACCGCATCAATTCCGCACTGGCGGCAATAAAGCCTTCGGGCAGATTGATAAGAACATTCCCCGCATTTTGGCCACCGGCGCCGGAGTTACGGGTTGCGGTGAATGC
>JAITHQ010000262.1 GCA_031279925.1 Treponema sp.
ACTATATAAAACTTTTGGATAATTTATCCCGGGAGGCGCTGTACCGGCTGGTTCATTATTGGATATTAAAAACTTTCCACCGGTGTCTGTGCAGCTTTACAACTACAATACATGTTTCACCGCTATAAGGCGAGAAACAGTAATGACGTGAAATGAACTTTCGTCTTTGGGGAACCAACCGGCAAAGTTTCCCGGTAAGGCTGACATTTACTAGGCGGACAGGATACAATAACGGTATGGGCAAAGTTAAAACAAAAAAAACACGGCGGGGAAGCAAGGCGCTGCTGGCGCTGCTCGGTATTTTTATTGGCCTTCCCCTGTTCTGGATTGCCGATTCCCTGGTGGGCTGTTTTGATCCCGCATCGTTTATTCCCGATTCGTATATTGTCCGCCTGACGATTCCCAACCCGCCACGCTTTATTGACGGGATTCTGGCCCATGAATCGCTTTCGGAAATTATTAATCTTCCTGCAATGGCGGCGTCCGCGCCTCTGTTAAGCGCAATGCGGGACAATGCTTTGGTAAAAAATCCACTGCTCCGTTTTGCCGCAAAGGGGGCGCTTGAAGGCGCTCTCCTGGCGGGGGAAGCAGGCGTGGAGACTGCCGGCGGCGCTTTTATTGCCGCCTGGGATGCGGGACTCTGTACGCCGCTTTTACGTTTCCTTCCCCTTGTTTTCCGTTTTATGAAGCCGCCGAATTTATACCATGTGCGGACGGGAAAATTTTCATGGTTTGAATACCGCACAGAAGGCGGCAATACCCTGTTTATCAAACCGCAGCGTAACCTGCTTATTTTCTCGAACGATGGGCGAATTTTTTCATCGGCCTTAAGCGCCCGGCGTTCTGCCGCCGTCTTCCAAACAAGGACATTGGACGCCGCTGTTTACGACGTAACGCTCAGCGTTTCGCCCGCTTTCCTCAGCGGCATACTTTCGCAGCAGAACCCGGCCATTGCCACGATTCTGGGAAATATGGAATTCCAGGGTCCGGTGGAAGCTGGCGTTTCCCTCTCCAGCCGGAACCTTGAATTCCTGTTGACAACCACCGCCGCTTCACCGGTTCCGGCATTGGGCCATATTCTGGAGCAGCGTTCCCGAATACCGGGTATTGCCGAGCGCCTGCCCGCCGCCGCCCAATACGGCACTATTCTTTCGGCGGGAACCCTTGCCGGTTTGTACGCCGCTGCGGCGGTGTTCTCGGGCCCTGAACTGGGGGAAAGCATTAAGCAAGCGGATCGGTCTGCACGGGCCATTCTGGGCATGAGTCTTGACGATTTGCTTTTTTCCTGGACGGGAACCGAGTTTGCCGTTTTTGGCATGGAGGGCCGGCCTCACCCGGTTTATGCGGTACAAATTGCCAACGAGCAAAAACGGCAGGAAATTTTTGGCCGCGCTTTTAAAACCATTATGCTTAACGAGAATACCCGCCTCAACCTGGACGGCGTGCGGATACCCCGGATTGAAACGCCTGAATTCCTGCAAGCGCTTCTGCGGAGGTGGCATTTTCGGATTCCCTCGCCCTGTTATACGGTTTACGAGGGCTACCTTTTGGTAAGCGAGTCGGCGGATACCCTGCTTTCCGCAGTACGGGCAATGCAGAAAAATGACATACTGCCAAAGACGGCGCTCTGGCGAAGCCTTGCCGGCGCCGGGCCGGACGTAAGCGCCTTTAGCCTTTACTATTCGCTGGATCGTTCCCTGCCCTTCTTTTTGCGGGGAAATACCGCCGCAAGTGGTTTTCTGGGCGTGTACCGCCAGGGCCTTGTCCGGCTGGGCTTTGACCGGGGGGCTGTCCGGCTTTCACTTTCGCTCGTACCAGGTTCCGGTTCCGGGCTTGCCCTGATGAGCGGCTACCCTCTGGCTCTTGGCGGGAATCCGTTGAACCGGGTTTACGGCATCAATACCGGCAAGGCGGGTGAAAACAGGATCCTTGTCAGCCGGGATGGATCGGCGCTGGCTATTAATCCGGCGGACAACAGCGTTCGGGAGCTTGAAGGCCAGGGGCAGGTCTGGCTTATCCCCGCCGAGGGCATTGGCGTGAAAAGCGCCGAAGCCGCCTGGGTGGTGAGTATGCAGGGGAGGGTGACGCTGGTGAATGGCAACATGGAACCCATGCGGGGATTCCCTCTGCTTACAGGGCTGCGGCTTTCATCACCGCCGGCCTCTTATGGCGGCAGACTCTTGCTCTGCGACGAAGACGGCAAGGTTTATACCGTAGATTCAAAAGGCGCTCTTGCCGCCTGGGAAACGGTTTTCCCCGCAGCCATCCGCTCGCCGCCCTCATTCCTTACCCTGCCAAAAACAAACCGCACTTTGGCGGCGGTGTATCCCAAAAGTTTCTTTGGCGAAATATGGCTTTTGGACGCCGAAGGCAGGCCCATGCCCAATTGGCCTGCTCCGGTTTCCGGCATTGCCTTTGGAACGCCGCTGCTTTTTTCGCATAACAGCCGCCCGCTTGCCGCGTTTGTTACCCAGGCGGGAGAGCTTTCGGTTTTTGACGAGAACGCCGCGCACCTTTCACCCTTCCCCATCAGCCTTGACGGAGTGTTTTACCTCCAGCCGGTGTTTGACGGCGAATACCTTTGGCTGGCTTCAGCCGATGGGACGCTCTTCCGGGTAAGCCCTGGCGGGGAAGCGTTGAGCCAGCGTATTCCCGGTTTTTCGGTAATGGAGGAAGGGAATATCCTGCTCTTTGACACTAACGGCGATGCAATTCCGGAAGTGTTTATTTCCGGCGAGGGAAACGCCCTGCATGGTTATTCACGAAATTTCCGTTCCCTTGAAGGATTTCCCCTGCCGGTCTGGGGGCGGCCTCTTTTTGCAGATATGAACGGCGACGGCAAGGCCGAATGTACCGGCGTGGGAATGGACAGGCTTCTGTACCGCTGGCAGTTTAAGTGATTTGTGTGTGTGTGGGGGGGGGGGGGGGCAGCCAGAACTGCGGCAAACAGCTTAGTTGGTTTTTTTGTGCCGAAGAGGCAGCGGGTGCAGGTTAAGTTCAATTAAAGAGGTGTTCAAAATGAAGCAGTATTTCTTTACGGGGCTGGCGGCTTTTTTTCTTGCCGCATCCTGTCAAACAATGAAGGGCGATCTGTCTATTTCAAGCCCCAGGGAACAGATGGAATTAAACTTGATGGAACTGGAACGGATGGTAGTCGCGCTGGACAAGAACGAGCCGGATAAAGCCGGGCGGCAGACAGCGATGGCGGCGGCGCGGAAAATGGCCGG
>JAITHQ010000012.1 GCA_031279925.1 Treponema sp.
TTGTTCAAAAAACGTATTGTGCCGTCATGGGAAGACTGCCGGAACAGGTTACGCTCAGGATTGTAGGTATAATCTTCATGGATTTCCATTGTAGCCGAGCTGTTATCTTCCCAGGCATCGATTTCCAGGGGCAGCGGACCGGAACTCATATTAATGATGAAATCAACATCCTGAACGGAAATCCCCAGTTCATCGGCTATATCTTCGTTTTTGGGCTGATGCATAAGGGTCTGGCTTAAGGTGTGGTAGGTGCGTTGTATCCTGCGAAGAATTTCTTCTTTCCGGTGGGGCAGACGGACCATCCGGCGTTTATTGGTAAGATACCGGCTGATAAACTGGCGTATCCACCAGCCTGCATAGGTACAGAAACGAACATTTTTTGCATGGTCGTAGCGTTCCGCCGCATGTATAAGCCCCAAATTGCCTTCTTGTATAAGATCCAAAAACGAAACGCCCGATGTAATGTAGGGCCGCGCAATTTTTACAACCAGCCGAAGGTTGGCATTGATGAGCTTATGCAAAGCCACATGATCCCCCGCCCGAATGCGTTTTGATAATTCCAGTTCTGTTTCAAAATCCAGAAGTGGATAGACTTTTATTTGCTTAAAATAGGTTTTTAGCATGTCGTCATTTTCCACCCGTGAATAATTGCCTTTGCCTCTCTTCATCATATCTTCCTCCAAAAAAACCGGAAGCTAATCCAAACCCGGCACTGGATTTCCCTCTTTGTTATTAGCAATTTCCATGCCAAACCGCCCTGTTTTTTTACATTATTCGTAATTCCTTTCTACATAACAAATTAGCATAATGGCCTGTCCGCCAAAATGTATCTGCTTTATTGATGTGTATCATTTTCTATACTTTTTTGAGTATGTAGTGTATGGAAAATATAAGCGTCCTGTGGTATGATACCAATATGGATTATGGTATTAGCGCCCGGGAAAAGGGGACCGATGTACATTACTTTGTAAAGTGGTCTCCGCTTGCCATTGCGGACCGCTGGGAGATAAACTCTAAAGTTCCATCGGTTGGGGGAATATATGAAATTTACTGGATGGACGGCCACAAACACCTGCGGATGATTGCCGTTGGGCAGACCCATTACGGCGGATTACGGAGTGAACTGCGCCGCCTGACCGATCCCGGTCTGATAACCGATAAAAAAACGCGGAAAATTCTTGCAGATGAGGAAATTTGGTATCGTTATGCGCCATCGAATTCTTCGGCGGCAATGGCCGATGTGGTTTGGTATTTTAGAGGGACTTATTTTCCGGAGAATCCCGGCGTGGAACATTCGGGCCGCTACCAGAAAATCTATATGAATGAATCCGCCCCAAACAAGTTAATTTGGGTTCCGTGATCCAGCCTTTGACCAGGGGTAATGCGTGATAGAATACATTGTTCCAACAAATATTGACGATAGGGCGCTGGCCAAGGCTGCGAGGATTCTGGAGGGCGGAGGGCTTGTTGCCCTGCCAACCGATACAAGCTGGAGCCTGGTTTGCTCCCTGCGATCCCCGGCGGGAATTAAAAAACTGCGCCGCCTTTCCGGCGAGCGGGACGAGCGGCACTTTACCCTGCTCTGCTCCAATATTTCCCAGTTTGGGGAACTATGCAGCCTGGACAACAGCCGTTTTCGTCTGATTAATCGCCTTTCGCCGGGGCCGTATGTGTTTATCTTAAAGACCTTGCTGGGAACGGAAAAAGCCCTGGATATACGCCGCCGTGAAACAGGGGTGCGCATTCCCGGTCATCCGGTTCCCCTTGCCTTGATCGAAACCCTTTCCCACCCTCTTTACTCGATAACCGCAAAAAAAAGTATGCAGGGCGAAGGTGAACGGGAAAGCGGCGCCGGGAATGAAGCCGAACTGCCCCCTATTCCCGAAGAAGAACTGTTTGAAGGCGGCTGGGAACTTGAAGACATTGACGGCCTTGATCTGATTCTGGACAGCGGGGAAGAGCGAGAACGTATCTTTTCTACCATTTTGGATCTTTCAAGCGATGAAGTTAAGCTGCTCCGCCAGGGGGCGGGGATATGGCCGGTATAAGAGCCTGTTCAAATTGTGGATTTTTACGGTCAATAGGCCGCAAAAATCCCGATTTTCGGGCTCTTTTGGAGCCTGCAAGGTAGAATTTTGGCGTTTTTAACGCCAAAATTCCAAATTTTGAACAGGCTCTTAGCGGTTCGTTTTTGCCACATCGCACATACGGCGGGCCATGTTTTGCAGGGAAACCTGCTCCATTACATGCCCCAACTCGAAGGCAACGCGGGGCATTCCATACACAACCGAGCTGGCTTCGTCCTGACCAAGGGTCATGCCGCCTTCCTTGTAAATCGTACCAAGGTGCTGTGCGCCATCGCGGCCCATACCGGTCATAATTACACCCAGGGTATGGTTCTGATAGGCCATAGCCACCGATGCAAACAAGACATCCGCCGAAGGGCGGTGGCCCGATACCTGCGGAGCATCAGAAAGCCGGACAACCGCGTTAAAAGATTTTTTTTCTACTTCAAGATGCTTGTTTCCCTGGGCAATAAGGATTCTGCCAGGCTGTATGGCATCGCCATCCTCGGCTTCTTTTACATCCAGCGGACAAATACGGTCAAGGCTTTTTGCAAATTCGTTGGTAAAGCCCGGCGGCATGTGCTGGACTACAACAATAGGAACCCGAAGGTCCGAGTCCAGTTTGGAAAATACCACTCGCAGCGCATCTGGTCCGCCGGTACTTATGCCAATGGCAATAATTTCTGTTTTTCCCGGTTTTCGCATCTGGGACGGCGGCTTGACCGGGCCGGTGGAAGATGCGGCGCCTGGGTTTAGGCCGGCAAAAATATTCATGCCCTGGGGCGCAGCCGGCGTTTTGGTCTGGTATTCTGTAGGCGAAAGAACTTTTTTACCCTGGGTTCTGCGGTAAGAGCTGCCGTAACCCAGCAACATTCCCACCAGGGTATCCTTAACCACATGAATATCTTCTGATTCTGAACCCGAAGGTTTCTGGATAAAATCACTGGCGCCCAGCGACAGCGCTTCCATGGTAATTTCAGCGCCCCGGCGGGCAATAGAAGAAAGAATAACCACGGGAATTTTAATACCTTGCTTTTTTCGCTCTTTAAGGAATTCGATACCATTCATTTCTGGCATTTCAAGGTCCAGTACTATTACATCAGGATTGACGCGGGGAATTTTCTGCAAGGCAAATAATCCATTCATTGCCTTTTCCGCTACTACCAGGCCGGGGGTATCTTCGATCATCCGGCCAATCAGGTTACGCATCAACGCAGAGTCATCAACTATCAATACAGAAATTTCATCAGCCACTTTTAACTCCCTTTAAGCAACACTGGTTAAACAACGCCGGACTAAAGTCCGCAATCAGCGTTGCCTGTTGTTTTTCTGGTTTTCCTACAGAAAACTACGAAAAATTTATACTAAAATCAACCATACTCCGCCGCAAGCAGCGGAGTATGGTTGTTCTTAATAAGGAATTGCAGTCGGGGTTTAATACCTTTTTAACCGCCCCAAGGCTCCCCCGCGCAAGCGGGCTCTTGGGTATTAAACCCCTCCGCACGAATAAAGAAAATTTCCCGTTGCACAATATATACTATACCGATAGTTTTACTATGTATCATGAGTACAAGTTTGTCAAGTGTAAAAAATAAGGTTTTGGTAAAAATTCAAATTCACAAAAATTCAAATTATCGCTGTTATAGTCAATCCACTTAATAAAGACGAAGCTCGATTTTAGCTTCTTGCCACTGAATACACGGATTCTTGAAAAAAATCACGGATTAACACGGATTTTCGTAGATTAAACCGGTTCTGGGGAACTGAAATCCGTGTAATCAGTGGACCTCATTTAATTATTATTAAGGCAAAAATCCACAATTTGAACAGGCTCTAAGGCTTTGGCTAGGTTTATCATACTTTGCGCATCACCTGCGGGTAAAACACTCCAGCCGGCGCTGTTCCTGGGGTGGCTGCTTACGCAGCAATTTCAAGAGCCTGGCTCCGATGATGAAACCTCCACCAGATAGTTCATGGCCTCGCGGAGTTTGTCTGTCATGGAGAGCATCCCGGTATAACTGGTTTTAACGGCGGCGGTCAATTCACGCAGGTCCGCAAGGGATGCGGTAATCTCCGAGCTGCCGGCGGACAGTTCGCCAAAGGTGCTGATAAGCTCGTGCATGGTTCCGGCAAAGCCGTTAATCTCCTTTGACATACCGTTAATCAGATTGCCGGTGTCGCCGGAACGCCGGGAGGTAACCGTGATGCCTTCGATAATATTCGACAGGGTAACGGAGATGTTACGGGAGTTTTCGCGGGTGTTTTCCGAAAGACGGCGGATTTCATCGGCGACTACGGCAAAGCCCCGGCCTGCCGCGCCCGCGTGGGCGGCCTCAATGGCGGCGTTCATGGAAAGCAGGTTGGTGTTGGCCGCAATGCTCCCGATAATTTTTATCGCCGAGGCAATGCCGTCCACCGATTGGGAAATGCCCTGCACAGACTGAATCGTCTCCCGCATGGACTCCTGCCCCTTGGCGGCGTTGGCAATCAGCCCCTGAATCGACTCCTGTTTGTTCCGTGAAAGATCGGAAGTAACGTTGAGCGACTTAACCATTTTTTCCGTGGCGGCGGAAGACTCCTCAACCGCCATTGCCTGGGAGCCAACTTTATCGTTTAGATCGTTTACGGTGTGGTTAATGTTTTCGATTAACGAAAGCGCCTTGTGAATATGATCCTTAATCAGATCATTCAGCCTGCCCACGCCTTTTTCTTCTTCGAGCAGGGCAAGGTTGTAATGATAGCAGTTTTCAGGCCGGTTCAGGTTATTGAAAACCGCCTTTGCCATTGCCTTGCAGCTTCCGTAACCGCAGGCCGTGCAGTCATATAAATCATCCGCGCCAAATTTCCGCATACGGCGGTACACTTCGGCAAGCTCCGTTGCGTTGGGCTGCCGGATAGTATTGTTCACCGAAAGGTCGCGGTACGAGCGTTTGTAAAGGCCCGGCTTCCAGTAACTTGACAACACTTTATTCAGCTTTTTGTGCGCCTTGTCTTTCTGTTTTGGATTGTACTGTTCTTCCATTGCCATGCTGCGCTTTAGTACCGGGCCTTCCAGCTCATCTATAGGCCGCAGGGCATTGCCCGTGCCGGTTCCGCCGTTACAGCCCTTCTCGCAATTCAAACAGTCAACCAAAAGGGGGAAAAATGTTTCCGGCTTGTTCGTTAATTCGGCGACTTCTTCCAGATAGGGGTAAATGGTATGCACCCCTTCGATTTTGCGGGTGCGGCGGCCAATGCCGGGAACTTCCCGCTCCGCGGTAGCCAAAAGGCCGCCGGGAATGGGAAACAGTACCGCCCGTTCCGCCGGAGGGTTCACGTACTCAACAGCGGGAAAAGAAGCAAGCGAAATATTCTGCGTTTCAAAAATGGTTTTGAGCGCCAGAAAGGTAACATTGTAATCGCCCAGTTTGGTTTCATCAAATTCACGGCGCTTGGCAATACAGGGCGAAAGCACCACGCTCTTGTGTTCCCGGTACTGGGGATAATATTCTTTTATCATCCGCAGCGTGTGCAGCATGGGGCTGTCCGCCGGGGCCAGGCGGGGCAAAAGTTCAGGATGATAAATCTCGATATAGGTGACAATGGCCGGGCATGGCTGGGAAATGACCAGCTTGGGGTTTTTCTCTTTTATATAATTAATATACGACAGCACCGTCAACTCCGCGCCAAAGCTAACGTCAAAGACCGCTTCGACGCCCAGCGATTTAAGGTAGCCGTTCAGGTTGAGGTACTGGCCGGGGAATACCGAGGCCGCCGCCGGGGCAACAATGGCGATCATTTTATCGCCCCGTTTTAAGTCGCCGTAGAAATGGGAAGTATCGTCTACGATTTTTCGCGCGCCGTGGGTACAGGCGGGAATACAGTGTCCGCAGCCGATGCACAGATCGGGGTTAATGGTGAGTTTTTCGCCTGACCCATCCATACAGTATTTGACCGGGCAGGCGGCAATGCAGGCGTAACAATTGACGCATTTGGTGTCGTCAATCCCGACAACATGGGTAAGCGCTATGGTGTTTTCCACTGGTTCCCCCTTTTAGACAGGATACACCACATTGGCCGGAATTGTCACTAAGGAGCCTGCGCGTAGTACTCCTGCGCATAGTACTCCGGGACATTCTGATACGGTCATTACTCTCCTATAAAAGTGCGTGATACGCCTCGTTGATGTTTTTCATCATCTCTTCGGCCCGGCGGCGTTCCCGCTCGCTTGCGTTCACATAACGGTCGGGGTGAAACTTCGCCGCGCAGTCCCGGTACGCCGCCTTGAGTTCGTCAAGGGTATAACGCTCACCCAGGCCCAGGATTTTGCGGTACATCACTTTTGGATCAGGCGGCGGGGGCTCTTGCCCGGCGTGTTGTTTCGGTTTCCGGGTTTGCTGCCCTCTAGATGCGGCGCTTCCTCCAGAGGCGGAATCGTTAGCTGAATACCGGTAGCTCTGGTTGAGTCTGGTATTCACCGCAAGGTTGAAAATCCCCTTGACCACGAGGCCGCTAATCAAACCGGTGAGTACCGCCGCGATGAGGGGCAGAAAGGGCGAGACCGCCGCCAAAACCGGCTCTAGAAAAGAGATGCCGAACATGACACCGCCTGCCGTGAGTCCTGCGCGGTATAGTTTTTTCTGTAAATAGTTTTCTGTATTCATTTCCGGTCCCGTCTCGTGTCAATCTCAATGCGGCAATTACAGAATTCACAGCGAAAATGCGCAATGCCCCATTCGCGGATAAAGGGGTCGGCGTTATTGCGGGAGGCGCTGCCAAAGATGAAGCCGAAGATACCGCGAAAAATGCCGCCCCCGGCCCCGCCGCCAAAACGGGTACTGGAGTGGCCCACCACCTTGTCCCGCACTTCAAAGCCCAGGTACAGGAGCTTGTGCCACTTATGGCATTTCGGACAGCGTACCGTCCTCCTCCAGCGCCTGAACGCGGGCAGGGCGCATATCAAAAAGACAATGATTCCAATGGCCGCATATACGATCATACAGGGCTCCTTTTCCCGGCGGCCGCCGCGTATGTTGAAATACATCTGTTGTTCATATTATATTTTCCTTATGGTACTTGAACAAACGATTGACATACCGGTTGACCACCGGGTATTTTTTGAGTTTCTTGCCCCCCCAGAACTACCGGCGGGCCCGGCGCGCCTTGAACTGAAAGTAACTCCGGTGAATGGGGAGGGGCGCGGCGTGGAGGCGAATGTCGAAGGGCAGGCTGTGAAATCGGCCACGCCGATTACTGACCGGCTTGCTGGTGTAGCGGCCCATCTTGGCGACATTACCCTTGAACAAATCCGCGATGAACGGCTCAGTAAGTACCTGTAATGAAGGTTCTCCTTGACACTAACGTCATTCTGGACGTGCTGCTTCACCGCGAGCCTTTTTATGAGGACTCCCGCGCCGTTTATGATCTTGTTGAGCGGCACGAGATAAGCGGCTGTGTATCCTCTTCCGCGATGACCGATATTTTTTATCTGCTCTACAAAGCCATAAAGGATACCGGCGAGGTTTATTCCTTGATGGACGATGTAGCCAGACTGTTTACCATCGCGCCGGTGCTCGAAAGCACTATCACGGAAGCGCTTGCGCTCCGCTGGAAGGACTTTGAGGACGCGGTTCAGTTTGCCGCCGCACGAGAAAGCGGCGCGGCGGTCATCATTACGCGGAATATGACCGGTTATGAAACCTCCGCCATTCCCTGTATAAGTCCCGCCGCTTTTACCGCGTTCATGCGGCAGGCGTAACCGAAAACATCCCCTGTTCATAGATTCATTCCCCTCAGACTTCCGGCGGCTTTTCTCAACTCTGTTTGCGCCAGGTGCATTTGCCGCCCCGGCTGCAGGGTGTGTCCATCGGGCGCTTGCGCCGGTGGTGGTATTGCCGCACTTACCGCAGCGCCAGATTACCACCCTGTTACCGTCCGCCGCCGTCCACCGGTGGCCGCCGCCTTTTACGCAGGTTCCCACCAGCGGCTTGTTGTTGCTCCATGTTGAGTTTCCGCATTTTGTGCATTTCCATGTTCCCATGATTTGCTTCCTGTTACGATTTGTTTTTCAGGCTGTCCCGTTTGTTTTTGACCAGCCTTTTTGTGACCAAATATGAAATTACCCAGACGGCGCTATACGTCGTTATGCCCGGGACGGCTCCGCCGGGGCCGTTATACGCGCTGGGTAAAACCGCCGACAAAACGCCGATGACGCCCCAGGGAAAAATGAGCGGCGGCCCCAAAATTTGAACAGGTTCTCAGCCTTATTGGGAGATGATCCGCTCCCTTATTATCTGGCAATCCCCAGACTTGCCGCCTTTTATGCAGGTTCCCACCAGCGGCTTGTTGCTGTTCCCTGTTGAGTTCCCGCATTTTGTGCATTTCCATATTCCCATTATGGGCCTCCTGTTACGATTTATGGTACTTGTTTCGGGAACCTGGTTTGTTCCCTCTCTGTCCTTGCAGTTTCCTGCCCTATACCCTGCCTTTTGGTTTTCGTGCTCTTTCCCGCAGCTTCCTTCGTATTTTTGCGCCGATTTCCCGCTTTTCGGTTTCAGAAAGTTTTTGTGCGCCGCCTGAATCCATTTCTTTGTTTGACACTATAATTTCGTTGATTGCGTCGATTAATGCGGATTGGGTAAGCGCTTCCGCGCTGTTTATGGCGGTGGAAACGGCGGCTTTGACTACCGCATTTTTAATATCACGGCCAACAACATTTTCAACATCAGAAAGTTTGTCAAAATCAATGTCTGGCGCAAGCGGCAGGGGCAATGTCAGCATATTTTCCCAAAGATGGCGGCGCAGTTCTTTGGGCGGCTTATTAAACAAAATGCTCCTCATTCTGGTTTTGAACGCGCCGTCATAATTGACGGCTAAATTGGTGGCAAATATAACGGTTCCGCTGTATTTTTCAATTTCAATCAAGAGCTGGCTCCGCATGGAATTCAGCGATTGCTCGGAGCCATGTTCGATATTGGTTAAACGTTTGGAAAG
>JAITHQ010000024.1 GCA_031279925.1 Treponema sp.
TCGCTGTATGAAACGTTTCCGCCGGCCGAAGCGAAACGTATCAGGGACAAACTGGAAATCCATTACACCCCGAAACACGGCAGATGGCTCAACATGGCGGAGATAGAGATACATGTGCTGGTAGATCACCGGCTGTCTAAACGAGTGCCGGCAATGGAACAGATGAAGCAAGAAGTGAAAGCGTGGAACCGTATGCGAAATAAAGCCGCAAACAAAATCAACTGGAGGTTTACCGCCGAAGATGCGCGGATAAAACTTCATCGCCTTTATCCACTATTTGTATAATGAGGTGATACTAGTTCATAACAAACACTAATTGTAAACAGACACTAGAGAGTAACAGGAATTATAATAATCTTACTTTTTCTGCAGCTTCGTTATACGAAGTGGAGGCGTACACCATTATTTTTATTCTTTTATTTCCTCAATATATTCTTTTATTATTTTCTCTATTGTTTCTTTGTTATTATTTAAATTTTCATAAAAACCTGTTTCCATTGTTCCTATTAATTTTATTATTCCAATAAATCTATATTCATTGGCAATTTTTATATTATTATCTTTAAGGCAATTCCCTATTTCATTCGCGTTTGATTGCCCTTCAACTGTAATTCTTTCCCTGCGTCTATTCTCGCGGATCAAAGCCGCTTCAGGGGTTCCTATTTTTGCCGGCATTTTTAATTGTCTATCCATTTCCATAATAATTTCATCAGCCAATGTATTTTTTTTCCTGCCTTAAAAGTCTGATTTCAAGCCCTCGTATTGAATGTATAAATGTCCATATATTATAATTTTGATCAAATTTTATTTCGCGGGTTAATTTTATACAATTCTTTGCCAATTCAATTTCATCAAAAATATACAGCCAATATATTAAATGGCATAAATTTTCCACATCTTTACTATTTTTAAAAGATAATTTTTTATCTAACGCTTTACAAAGGCTTTTAATTTTATTATTTGTACATTTTCCAGCAATTGTTTCAAACAAATTTTCCATTTTACACCTCCAAAACAGGTTTTATACTAAAAAACCATATGTTTTTTACTATGTCAAGTCCTTTTAATGCATATTTTTCAGTATTTTTTTATTCAATAAATTCCCAACCATTTTAGCACCCATTGCACATAACTGAGGCATAACAGCAATTCATATTCAAAAAGAATACTACCGTTAAATATAAAAAGTTCAAATAGTTTACTATTTGAACTTTTTACCTTATTCCCCCCTTATCAGAAGTAATTCCAATACAGCACAACAGGAAGACAGTTTGCAATGGCCGTTTCAGCGAAAATATGTTTTTCTGGAAAGCGTTACAACGCCCGGTAAAATCCGCACTTGAGGTAGAGGGATTCATCATAACCGGCAAGGACAGGGTGATCCTGCGACTGGCAGTGGAAATCAATCTGTATAAGGCGGCGTTCCGCGTCGGCTGCTGCTGCGGCGATCATGTGTTTGAACCGGGCTTCGTCCAGCGCCTGACTGCAGGAACAGCTTACCAGTATTCCGCCGGGCCGGAGCAGTTTTATTGCCTGCAGATTAATGTCCCGGTAGCCCCGCAGAGCGCCGCTCAGGGCTGTACGGGATTTTGCAAACGCCGGAGGATCAAGAATCACCATATCGAACTGTTCCCTTTTCCGCACCGCGCCGCGCAGAAAATCGAATATATCGGCCTCGATTGCCGTAATGCGTCCTTCGACCCCGTTTAGCGCGGCATTTTTTTGCAGTGTTTCCAGCGCCGCCGCCGATACGTCAACCGCTGTTACCAGCGCCTGTTCAGCCGCCCGCAGTATATGTATGCCAAAACCGCCTGTATAGGAACAGGCATCCAAAATCCACAGCGGTTGTGTTGCATCTTCACTGCGGAGCATGGCGGCATATACAGCCGCCAGCAGGCGGTTGTCCCGCTGATCCAGAAAATGCCCGGTTTTCTGGCTTTCCAAAAGGTCTATCGCAAAGGGAACGCCATTTGCCGCCGCTTCGCTGTGCGGTTTTTGTGCCTGCTCAAAAATGACAATGCCCCCGGCGGGAAAAGTTCCCCGAATCAGGCCCTCCCGCAAGGGCAGCCCTTCCAGTTCGCGGACCTTTGCCCCCGATTTTTCGACAATGCCCTCCGGGGCATCCGCAATAGCGCCTAACACTTCCTCAAGAGCCTGGATTATCATGCCGCGGCGGCAGTCCATACCCCATGCAAGAAACTGTATCGAAATCCATGAATGGGGCGGGCCAAGGGCGGCTTCGGCCCCGGCAAAATCTGGCGGACGTTCCAGCATGGATTCAATGCCGGCCAGGGGCCAGCCTGCAAAACGGTCGATAATAAGCCCCGGAAGAAAATCCGCCTCGGCAAAAACCAGCCGGGCCGAATCGCTGCGCAGGCTGCGGATGCCGTTTCTTCGCTGCAGCGCCTGCCGGAAACGCCGCTTGAAAAAGCCGCTGTCGATCCCTTCCTTGGAAGGGCTGTAGATGCGGGCAATGATCTTCGAGTTGGGATTGACAATGGCCCGGCCAAGGTACTGCCTGCGGCTGCTTTCAACATCGGCACATTCACCACATGCAAGAACCGCGCCGCCCTGTTCACCTTTTTTGCCATCCGTTATGTGATCAATTTCGTTATCGTAGACCCAGGGATGCCCCTGCCATATACGGCCTTCTTCGCCGCTTTTAAGAATTATCCGCTTCATTTTTCACCCGCAGGACTGCGGCGGACAGTAAATTCCTGTTTTACCGGCCAGGGGGTATCCGATTCCCGCGCCGCTCTGGAAAGCATATATTTTTGAACGCGGAAAGGTTTTTCGCCCGGCGGGGGGCGCAGCCGCGTCCATGTTCCGTCCGCCTTTAGGGAACGCGCCTGGCAGTTGTCGCGGAAATAGGCGCTGAGCATAGCAAGTATCTCCATACGGATTATTTCATCCTGAACCGGAAACATCAGTTCCACCCGGCGTTCAAGGTTGCGGGGCATCCAGTCCGCGCTTGAAAGGTACAGTTCGTCCGCGCCGCCGTTTGCGAAATAATAAATCCGTGAATGTTCAAGGTAATGATCAATAATACTTATCACCTGAATATTTTCGGAAAGTTCCGGAAGGCCGGGAATCAAGGTGCAGACTCCCCGGATGCAGAGCAGAATTTTTACCCCTGCGGCGGAAGCCCGGTACAGGGCGTTGATTATATCCGTATCGGTAAGGGCGTTGAGTTTTGCCATGATCTTGCCGGGGTACTTTTGACCTGAACGTTTGGCTTCCCGGTCAATAAGGCCCAGCAGCCGGTGTTTTAGTCCGGCAGGGGCAATTGCCAAACGGCGCATGGTTTGGATCAGCGAATAGCCGGTGATCATATTAAAGATCAGTCCCGCATCGTAGGCTATTTCTTCGCGGCAGGTAAAAAGGCAGATATCTTCGTAAAGTTTTGCCGTTTTTTCGTTGTAATTGCCGGTTGAAAGATGAACGTAGCGTTTTATCCGGTCATGATCCCGGCGCAGTACCATTGTAATTTTTGCGTGTACCTTAAGCCGCGAAAGGCCATAAACCACAATTACCCCGGCTTTTTCCAGATGATTCGCCCAGGTGATATTCCGTTCCTCGTCAAAACGGGCCTTTAGTTCCACCAGCGCCGTTACATGTTTGCCGTTTAAGGCGGCCTGTTCCAGAGCCCGTACAACCGGGGAAAACACCGCCGGGCTTCCCAGACCGCCGCCTGTGCGGTACAGGGCGGTCTTTATCGAAATAACCTGGGGGTCGGCGGCTGCCTCCTGAAAAAAACGGACTACCGGATCAAACGATTGATACGGCAAATACAGCGCCACGTCTCCCTGATTGATCCGGTCCCATACCGGCGTGTCCTCGTTAAAACCTGCGGCAGGATAAATCTTCCATGCTTTTTCCTGAAGGTCCTCAAAACCGGCAACGCTGGCAAGTTCCAGCAGTTCTCCGGTATTGATGGGGCCGTCAATTTCGTAAAGATCATCAGCGCCCAGGGAAAGCCGTTTTGCCAGCGCGTCCCGCAGCCTGACGCTGCCGGGGGAATACACCATCCGTACCGCTTCTGATTTTTCCCGTCCCTCAAGGACCTCTTCCATGGCTTCGATAAAGTCCTCGTCCCGCTGTTCATCCACGGAAAAATCCGCGTCACGGTTAACTTTGAACAGCATACTTTCTTTAACCCGGAAACCAGGAAAAAGGTAGCCCCCCCAGATAAGCATTACATCATCCAGCAGCGCCCATTTGTGTTTTTCACCTTCTTCCTGGACTCCGTTTGGATTCTCCTCTGTTCTGGCCGGCTGCGGATCTTCCGGCAGCCAGATAATCCGGCTCAAGGCCGCCGGAAGCTGAACCATAACAATCGGTTCTTCAGCCTTTTCCTGTTCTAAAGAAGGAAATTCGGGAACAAGCAGGTAGGCGGCGTTTATATGACGGCTGCCCAAAAAGGGCAGCGGCTTGTCTTCTTCAATACGCAAAGGGGTAAGAATAGGATAAATCTGCCCCATAAAAAACATTTCAAGAAAATCCATTTGGGGAACGGTATAGGAATCCGGGCGCATCAGTTCCAGGCCGCCTTTGGCAAGTCCGGGAAAAATTTCCTTTTTGATACAGTCATACTGGCGGCGCATAAGGGCGTGAACCTTTTCGGAAACCGCTTTAAGCTGTTCCGCCGGGCTTAATCCAGAAGGATCGGCGAAAAAGCCCGCCTGCCGCTCCAAAACGCCGGCTCGAAGCGCCCGTTTAATCGCCGCCACCCGCACCATAAAAAATTCATCAAAATTGGAAGCGACAATCGACAAAAAGCGGAACCGTTCAAACAGGGGCAAATCGCCGCGCATACCTTCCTCAAGTACCCGTTCGTTAAAGTCGATCCATGAAAGATCGCGGTTAAAAAAGAACCGGGGAGAAGAGGCTGATTCGGCGTTAGTGTCCATTTAATACATTACTCTCTTGGGCGATACATTGAGGCTGCTCCAAAACTTCAGTTTTAGAATGACTTTATTATAGCGCATTTTGAAAACTTGATAAATAGTGTCTGTCTATAGAGGCTGTTGCAAAACTTCAGTTTTGCAACAGCAACCTCTTAAAAATGCACGTTTCGTAAGGCTTTAGCCTGAGAAACTGCAAGAGCCTGTGCAAAAGTAACCGATTTTTGCAACAGCCTCTATAAAATGATTTTCAAAACAAACCGCCCCGGCCTCCACATACAGCGGGAACCGGAGCGGATTTGAATTGCGGATAAAAAGAGGCCGCATCCCCCTGCTGGGGGAAATGCGTTGTCCTGTGGACGGACCTATCCCTATAAAAAAGATTCAGGTGAGTATATGAAAAAACAAAAACCGTGCCAAGCGGGCTAATTTGGGAGAAGATATCCATGCCCACTTTATGGTCCGCTTCATAATATGAATATTATAGTTGTTCCCCTTAATAATAATTAAATGAGGTCCACTGATTACACGGATTTCAGTTCCCCAGAACCGGTTTAATCTACGAAAATCCGTGTTAATCCGTGAATTTTTTCAAGAATTCGTGTATTCAGTGGCAAGAAGCTACAATTGAGCTTCATTCTTCTTAAGTGGATTCACTATATAAAACTTTTGGATAATTTATCCCGGGAGGCGCTGTACCGGCTGGTTCATTATTGGATATTAAAAACTTTCCACCGGTGTCTGTGCAGCTTTACAACTACAATACATGTTTCA
>JAITHQ010000029.1 GCA_031279925.1 Treponema sp.
GTGGCCGCTTGCACGATTTTTTACCGCATGTTAATCTTATAGCGTGAAAAATTTGGCCAGACTGGCGCTTTTTTTTAGTGTTTGCTTCGCCGCCATATTGCTATTTGGGGGCGGCATCCGCTTTTTGGCGTTGCGGGTTGAGTGGGCGCGGATTTTGCCGCACCGGAACGAAGCGCCCCTTGCAGAGCTGCTTGCCGCTGTTCGCTGGGCGCTTAGCCTGGGGCTGTACGGCGGCCTTCTTTTGGGCTTAAGCTATGCGGCCAGAGGAAATATGTCCGCGCCGCCGTCGATACTGTGCCTTGTTACATTGTCGATGGTTTTTTGTTTTGGCGTTTCCCTGGCCCTGGACCATTGGGGTAATGTGCCCCCGGCAAACAGCAGCGTAATGCCTTTGGGCGAAGCGGGTTTGATCCTTACCAACGATATTGGGTCAACCGAAACTGCCATTGTGCTGCTTGCAGGGCCAGAGCAGGCGCGGGGGCCGCGGGTGGTTGCCATTCCGGGGCGGCCCCTGGCTTACCAGGCCCAAGCAGCCGGACCGGACGGCGCGGCGCTTAATTTACCGCCGGTTCCGTTCAGAAATGAAACTCCCTGGTTTCTTAAAAGCCTTGCCATAGACATTAGGTTAAGCGCTGAACAGTTTCAGCGGCTGTTTGCCCAAGGGCAGTTCTCGTTTTTGGTGTATGCGGGGGCGCTGATTTTTTTCCTTGGCTCTTTGGGTTTTATCCTAAAATTAAGCGCATGGCCCCTGGCTAATTTTTTTCTGGGCTGCCTTGCCTTTCGGGGTATTCTTGCGCTGGAAACCTTTTTTGATACGCCGGAAATGCGGGAGCTGTTTGACACCTTTGCGGGCAACTGGATGCCCGGTTCGCTGGCTGTTCCCTTGATCTTCTGCGCGGTTGGCGTACTGACGCACCTGTACTCATTCCTGGTATATCTGGTAAAAAAACGGAGCGGTTATGAATTATAATAGAGAATTTTTTCGCTCGCCCCGGATAATCTTTTTTATATATGTTCTACTGGCAAGCCTGCTTATTATGGGATTCCGTTTTATCTTTCCCGGCGAGGCCGCGCCGCTTCTTGTTTTTTCAAAAAATTGGCGGCTTATTCGGGGCGTTCTGGACCTGTTTACCCTGTTTCCCGCCCTGGTTTTTTCCGCCCTGGTTGTTCCCTTTGGTATTGCCAATTCCGAGGATTATTATACCAGTTTTTCCCCCCATTTTTTTCAGCGGCTTATTAATCCGGTAGTTATGGCCATTTGTTCCGCCGTGGTCTATGTTCTTATTTTCTTTTTGCTGCTTCCCCTGGCGCGTGATTACGAAGAAAATATGCGCTACAAAGGTGAACTGTACCGGCTGGCAAAGGAACGGGCGCAGAATCATGGCAAGGCGGGGGAATGGCTAGAGGTTTCGCAGTTTATTGGCATTTGCGATGGGATATGGCCAAACAGCCCCGAACTGGCCTCGTTACAGAATGAGGTTGATATTCACCTTGAAAAGAACCGTTTGGCCCTGGAGGATGAAAAAGCCGGGGCGCGGGCGGAATTGCTTCCCGGCCAGAGCGCCCCGGTATCCGGTTTGCCCGGCCAACGGCAGCCCCTAAACGCCGCCGAAGCCATTGTCATGGGGGAGGCCGCCCTTGCCGAAAGACAGTTTTTTGACGCCCACTGGTTTGCCACCCTTGCCGGGCGGATTGCCAAAAACGGCAGCCCCGAATCGGTAAATGCGGCCCGCCTTGCGGCCAGAGCCTGGAACCAAATCGAATCGCAGGGCCCAAACCGGCTCGAAACGCGGCTGCATGAACTGTACCTTTTAAAACAGGCGGGGTATCAGGCGATGGTGTCCGGCGACTGGATACGGGGCTTTTATATTTTCCAGGAACTTTCGGCCCTAACGCCGGATGATCCCGACGCCCGGAATTTCCTTGCAATCTGTGAAAAGGGAACCAAAGAGATTGCCTTTTTTATTGACGAGATCGAAGTGTCCCTTGGCGAGATACTTACCGGCGCAGTGTTTTCGCTTCCAGCCGGAAGCGGGGGCCGTGCGGTGCTGCGCTTTGCCAGCCTGTCCGCCTCTCCCGATTTTGCCTATGGTATTGGACTTGAGTACATGCGCTTTGACGCCAATTCCCGGCTGATACAAAGCCTGCGCGCGCCTTATGCAAAGCTGCTGCCGTTTACTCTGGGCGATAAACGCCAAATTGGTATACTGATGCGGACGCTGGACCGGCATGACCAGAACCTTCGCTGGGAGCCGGAATGGAACGCGCCCGGAACGGAAGAATGGCATTCCGGCGAGGCCCAGATTGCGCTTGATATTGGCTATGAAACTTTTCTGCTGCTTTCAAAAGTACGGCGGGGGCTTCCCAATCTGCAAATTGGGGAACTGCTTGCCGCTTCTCAGGCAAGCGGCGCTGTGGGTTATGTTCTGCAGGTGTTTCAGGCGGAGATATTCAACCGTCTTGGAACGGCTCTATTCTTTTTGCCAATGGCCATTGTTGCCATTATAATCGGCTGGCGTTTCCATGCCCAAAAACGGCCTCGTTACCTCTTTTTCCCTTTACTCCCCGTTCTGCCCATTGTTTTTAACGGCATGGCCCACCTGTACCGGAGCACCCTAAACACAGTGGGAATTTGGTTGATACTGACTTTGGGGTTCTCCGCAGCCTTTATTGTCTTTGTGCTTATTCTGGCCGCATCGCTTGTAGTTTCTCTAATCATCCTTGCGGCGCAGCATGGCTAACAAGGACTGAATAATTCAATTGAAAATGATTCAGCGCTGCCCGGCGTAATGTGTTTTTATGAAAGTATTGCTGCGAAAGGAAGAAATAGGGAATAACCTTGGCATTTCTCTTGCTACCGTTAACAACTGGATTCGCACCCATGTCATTCCCCCGCCCGATTTGGAAAATTATTACAGCCGTTCCGCGTTTGATTCAATAATCGATTCGGTAAAAAACACCTTACGGCTGCACTCGCGGGCCAACAGGTCTTTGCTGGAAAAAAAACATATTTGTTATCTGGGCATTATAGACAAGTCCCAAAGAAAGCTGCTGGATAATCTGGTTAGCCGTTTTGAGCAAAGCGGCCTTTCCATAGAAGAAGGCGTGCTGGCTTTGGCTTTTGCCGTTTTGCGTTCAAATAATTTAATTAAAGATAACTGGCGGATAAACGGCGATTCAAGGGCGGACGGCCTGCTTTCAAAATGGATTGGCAAAAGCAAAAATCAAACCATTGTAAAGGAACTGTACAGCGCTTATGAAATACAAAACAATAACGATGATATTCTGGGCGCGTTCTACCAGTCCATACAAAGCGTTGCGCAAAAATCACGAGCCGGTTCGTATTACACGCCGCCTGAATTGTTACAGGAAATAATAATTCCCGCCGGTAAAACAGTACTGGACCCGTGCTGCGGAAGCGGCGGCATTTTGCTTAAAATATTAAGCCGGCAGCATGATCCATCCATGATTTTTGCGGGAGACACCGATGAAATTGCGTTAAAAATTTGTTTTATAAATCTTGCGCTGTTTTTTAACGATAAAAATATACCGGTTCATATCGTAAAACAGGATATAGCCTTTTGCGGCCAAGACGGCTTTTTTGCCCGCAGGCGGCAGCGGCGCTTTGATTATATTGTCACCAACCCGCCGTGGGGAAGCAAGTTTACAAAACAGCAAAAAAACCATCTTGCCGCCCTGTACCCAAAGCTGGCAAGTTCCGAAATTTTCAGTATTGCGCTTTATAATGCAATAAACGCCCTAAAGCAGACAGGGCGGCTTTATTTTTTTCTGCCTTGCGCCTTTTTGAATGTCGCGGCGCACCGGAATATCAGAAAACTGGTGTTTAAGCAGGGTAATACCGTTTCGGTTAAACTCCTTGGGGACGCCTTTACAAGGGTTCTTTCGGAAAGCATTCTGCTGCACATAGACTTAGGCGGCAAAGAAAAAAATATATTTATACAGAATAAAGCAGGCCAAAACTATTATCTTCCACCGGAAAGCATTACAGCCCCGGATTATACGGTAATTGCCGCCAACACCATACAGGATACAATACTTGTGGAAAAAATCTATGCTGTGGAACATATTACACTAAAGGGTAACACGGTATTTGGCATTGGCATTGTTACCGGCAGCAATAAAAATTTTTTGCTTAAAACAAAAACAGAAAAAGCAGAGGCGATATACCGGGGAAGGGACATACAAAAATATGCGTTTGCTGAACCGGAGTATTTTATGGAATTTCGCCCCGAACTGTATCAGCAAACGGCCCCGGAAGAATACTACCGGCAAAAAAAAATAGTGTACCGGTTTATCGGCGACAAACTGGTGTGTGTTTTGGACAATACAGGTTCGCTGATACTAAACAGCGCTAATTTTTTTATACCAGGGGCTTACCCAATGGAAACAGCAGTGTCCCTGTTTAACAGCGGCATATATACATTTATTTTCAGAAAAAAATTTTACTCAAAAAAAGTATTAAAATCGCATTTACAGCATTTGCCCCTGCCGCTTTTGCCCGGCGGCGTACACCGGCATATTTACGATCTATATCATAAAACCTTTGACAGCCCCTGTGGAAATATCCAGATTTTTCAGAACGAAATAGACGGAATTATATGCAGGGCTTTTAAGATTGATGCAAACCAATATAGCCGCATTAACGAATAGCTTAGAGCCCGAAAACCGGGATTTTTACGGTCTATTGACCGCAAAAATCCACAATTTGAACAGGCTCTTAATGCGCCGCAGGCTTCCCCTGTTCCATGTCCAAAAGAAACTGTTTAAGCGGAAGCCCGCCGCCGTAGCCGGTCAGGCTGCCATCCTGCCCAATTACCCGGTGGCAGGGAATGATGATCACAATGGGGTTACGGTTATTCGCCATGCCAACGGCCCTTACCGCTTTTGGCTTGCCGATACGGACGGCCACTTTCCCGTAACTGCAGGTTTCACCAAAGGGGATCGTCTGCAGGGCTTCCCACACCGAGCGCTGAAAATCCGTTCCCCGCAGCAGCAGGGGCAGATCAAATGTTTTCCGCCCGCCGTTAAAATATTCGGAAAGCTGGCCGGCCGCTTGTGCAATAAGGGGAGTTTCTTTTTGGTCAAAACCGGCGGGGGAATTTGTGCCAAAGAACACCCCGGATATTTTTCCGTCTTCTTCGGCAATGCCGATTGATACTGCGGGATAATCGTAAAAAAACACGCTTTTCATGGGTTTGCCTGTCATATAAGCCTGTTGCACAACTCGGTTAGTTTTGCACAGGCTCTTGCAGTTTTTCGGCCTACGGCCTACAAAACTGCATTTTTTAGCGGTTGTTGTTGCAAAACTGAAGTTTTGCAACAACCTCATATTAATTTAAGCCTCGCCGCCTGCCGTTTGTTTTCTGGTAATCCTTGCACCCAGCGCGGAAAGGCGTTCAACCAGATGTTCGTAGCCGCGTTCAACCTGATACACATTGCGAATAATGCTTTTGCCCTGGGCGCACATGGCGGCGATAATCATGGCCATGCCGGCGCGGACATCGGGGCTTATAAGCTCCGAACCGTGGAGTTTTGCCGGGCCCGATACAACAGCCCGGTGGGGATCGCATAACACAATCCGCGCCCCCATTGCAATAAGTTTGTCTACAAAAAACATGCGCGATTCAAACATTTTTTCGTGTATTAACACTGTTCCTTTTACCTGTGTTGCTACAACAGTAATAATGCTGGTAAGGTCTGGGGGGAACCCCGGCCAGGGGGCGTCATCGATTTTTGGGATCATGCCGCCAAGATCGCAGTTTACTTCCAGGGGCTGATTTTTGGGAATGTGGATAACGGTTCCCTCGTGCGCCCAGGAAATGCCCAGCTTGCCAAAGGCAGTTTTTGCGGGGCGTATGTCTTCGGGGCGGGCGCCTTCAATATGCAGATCGCCGCCGGTTGCAGCGGCAAGGCCAATAAAGGAACCAACCTCCATAAAGTCCGCGCCTATTTCAAAATCGCAGCCGGAAAGCTGCTTTACCCCGGTAATGGTAAGTATGTTGGAACCGATGCCTTCGATACATGCGCCCATGGAAACCAGCATACGGCAAAGGTCCTGCACATGGGGTTCCCCTGCGGCATTGGTGAGTATTGTTTTTCCTTTGGCAAGAACCGCCGCCATAACGGCGTTTTCAGTGCCGGTAACCGAAGCCTCGTCAAGAAAAATATCCGCCCCCCGCAGCGATTTTGCGCTAAAGATAAAAGCCTCGCCGGTCTTTACCTTTGCGCCCAATTCGGTTAAGGCTAAAAAATGGGTGTCAAGCCGCCGCCTGCCAATAACATCGCCGCCAGGGGGCGGCAGTACCGCCTTGCCTGTCCGGGCCAGCAGGGGGCCGGCAAACAGAATAGAGGCCCTGATCTTTTTTGCCTGTTCCTGGGGAATCTCTGGCATTGCAATATTGCCTGTCTTTAGGCGGTAGGCGTTTGGCCCCAGCCGGTGAACCTCCCCCCCCAGAGCGGCGTAAACCTCCAGCATCACCTGCACATCTTCAATATCGGGAATATTCCGCAGCGTTACCGGTTCGCCGGTAAGGATGGCGGCGGCGATACAGGGCAGAGCGGCGTTTTTGTTGCCGCTGGCTTTTACAGTCCCGTTCAGGGGAACGCCGCCGTTGATCAGGTACTCGCTCATAAAATGAATGTACCGGTACACTATGGGCTTGTCAATCTGCGTGATTGGCCTTTTATCTAAGGAAGCGCGTTTGTCTTGCCGCCTATCCTCCCTGGGATATTTCAACTTTGGTAATTTAAGGCACTGCGAAACCTTGACACAATTGCAATAATTTATTATTTTTATAGTTGAACATATATTCAATTGTTCAATCAGACTATTGAGAAGGAAGGTACAACATGGCTAAATACAGCGCGGCGTCTGACCGCTGCGATTGCACGGTTATTCACGAGGATGTGCTTAAAAAGGTGCAGAAACGGATGCCCGATGAAGAACGGCTCCTTAATCTGGCCGATCTCTTCAAGGTTTTTGGCGACTCGACACGGGTGCGGATTATCAGCGCCCTTTTGCATTCGGAAATGTGCGTCTGCGACATTGCCGCGCTTTTGGAGATGAGCAAATCGGCGATTTCGCACCAACTGCGGGAACTGCGGCAGAC
>JAITHQ010000045.1 GCA_031279925.1 Treponema sp.
CCCGCCTGGGTATCGCCTAACAGGCAGTAAAACCGTTTCGCGTACCACATAACGTATGCGTTATAGTCATTCACCATACAGTCGTGGAACTCCCGCGCTATCGGCCACACCGCCGCCCATGTTGGGTCATACGAATAGTTGGAGCCGGTGTTCATATAGTGTTCGGTCATCCAGACTTCTTTGTTTTTTTCAATTGCCCATGTTTTCTTTTGGCCTACCGCGCCGCCATAGAAATGCCCGGCAATGCCGTCAACCAGGGCAAGGGCTTCAGTATCGTCAAGAAGGGGCTGGTAGAAAGTTTGTACAAAACCAGAATGTTCGCCGGGGAACAGTTTTATACCGGGCAATTGCTGGTGAATATACGGCCCAACCTGCTTGATAAAGTCACGGTTTTCTTCGGGTGTATAATTGCACCAGGTAGGGCTTTCGTTTGGTTCATTTTGAATCGAAAGCGCGTAAATTTTATTGCTGCCGCCCATGCCGGCTTCCATTTTTTTGACCCAGGTAACCAGATGTTCGCCCATTGCCATATACTTTGAAGGGTCAAGATGATCATTGGCCAGTTTTAAGCCATCCGGCGGCGTCCAGGGGCAGGCGATAAGCATACCGCTGTATTTGTTTACTATTTTGCCGATTTCAAACAGGTCGGAGTTGTCCAGATTGGGATACACCGTGCCGTCCATAATCTCTTCCAGCGGTTCAGGGTCGATAATCATCCGCAGAATATTCAAGCCCAGCTTGTCGGGGTTAAACAGCGTGTCCGCGTCTTTTATATTTATATCAGCCTGCGATGTGCCCCAGGCGTTTATCATCCCGCCAAAGCCCCGAACCAACTGGTGCTTGTTTGCCTCTCCGGTAAGTACCGAAAGGCTGGCCCCGCCTGAAGGCGTACCCGCCGCCGAGGGGTCTACCACATACACTGTCGCATAACGGCTTTTGGTGGTTGTTCTGGTCGACTCGTTAGAGTTGGAAACTTCCGCATAGTAATAGAGGATACCGGCGGTATCCGTGGGCGGGGAAAAACTGGCGTCCGCCGCCCCGGCGATACCGGTTCCGGCGGCTCCAACCGCGTTGGCGCTGTACCACTGATACGACAGGCTGCCGCCGTCTGAAACGGACGCCGCCACGTTCAGGGTAACTGCTTCGTGCTGCAACGGCTGATAATCCGTAGGCTGTTCTGTAATGAACGGCGCGGCGGCTTTTGCCGCAGTTCCCCCGGAATCATTGGCCGCCTGCGGACAGCCAATGAAGGACAGAGCCAGCAGCGCTATTAATACGGCTCTGGCTTTTTTCTCAATTCTGAATCCTTGCATACTTTCTCCTTGAGTTTTTTTTCGGGTAACAAATTACCTTGAAATTAGTATGCGGGAGGTTTTTAGAGGCGGCCTACCATTTATTGCTCAATATTTGCCAATAATTGTTATTTATGCTGAGTTCCTATGGTCAATTCTTGCTCTATAATAATCAATTCTTGCTAAAATGCCGCCCGGCAGCTCCAGCCGGTAAAAAACCCGCCGTTTTTTGTCAATCAGCCCCCCTTGACTTTATCATGCATTGCAAGTTATAATGGAGCGTGTTCGTACACATAACGTTTGTTTGCCACAGGATGGATAAATATGAACTATCAATATGATCATTACAATGGTGGCCACCCCCCCCCCCCCCCCATTAATACATATAAGTTGCGGGTGGTTTTATTGCCCAGGCGATTTTTTGAGCCGCAGCATGGTTAAAGAATGGGGCTCCTGTAACTGCCTTGCCTTTTTGCAAGGCTAAGGCCGAGGCAACGCGATGGCTTTCCCCGCCAATGGTAATCTCAGTTATGTTTCATATTTATCCGCTATCCCGGTTGTTTTATATGAAAACAGGGAAAATGAAAATTACCCCCTGCACTGGCATACCGCCACAGAAATAATAATGCCGCTGGAAGGCGAATACCTTGTGTTTCCGGGCAGCAAACATTACCGGCTTAGGGAAAACGATATTCTTATTGTGCCGCCGCTGGAATTGCACCGGATCGAGACGCCGCCCCCGGCCAAGAACGGACGGCGTATTATCGTACAGTTTGAGACAACGCCGTTCTTTTCGCTGCCCGGTTTATCCAGTGTTTTTCCCGGCTTGAACACCATAAACCTGATAACGCCGGAAAAAACACCCGAAATTTACGGGAGCGTCCGCACGCTGCTGCTTGATTCCCTTGCCGAGCATATTACCCGCGATACTTTCAGCAACATTGCTATTTATACAAAGATAATGGAACTGTATGTAACTCTGGCGCGGTATTACTGCAGCAAGAAAGCCCCATTCCTTGAAAACACCGGTGACAGGCGGCAGGAGTATTTGGCAAGGCTTTGTACGGTACTGGACTACATTGACCGGCATATAGCCGATGAATTATCGCTGGATTCGGTTGCCAAGGTTGCCAATTTTTCCAAATTTCATTTTGAGCGGATATTCAAGGCGTATACGAACCAGTCTTTTTACCAATATTTGCAGCGCCGGCGGGTTGAACGGGCGGAACGGCTGCTGGTGAACCCGGAATTAACCATTACCGAAGCGGCAATGGAAGCCGGTTTTGCCAGCATTACCGCATTCAACCGTGTTTTTAAAAAGATAAAAAAATGCACCCCATCTGAATTCAAAAAACTCTACCTGTTCAGAAAGGGCGGCGGTGCGGCATGGCGTTATAGTCAATCTACTTAAAAGGAGATAAACGTATAGAACTACCTTGATTGTTATGTAAAGGGTCCATACCCCGGCCTAAAGGCTAAACTTGCCCGCCTGGTTCTATAGTCAATCCACTTAATAAAGACGAAGCTCGATTTTAGCTTCTTGCCATGGAACAGGCGAATTCTTTAAAAATCCACGGATTAGACGGATTTTCATGGATTATACTGGTTCTGGGGAACTGAAATCCGTGTTAATCCATGTAATCCGTGGACCTTCTTTAGTTTATTCTTAAGGGGAACAACTATATCTTACTGCAAGTTTAGCCTGAAGGCAGGCTTGTTGATTCCATATTCCGCTTGGATTTAACCGGCATTACCCTGGTTCTCGTAAACCAAGGGAACCCGTTTGGCAATTCCACAGGTTATTTCATAGGGAATGGCATCGATCCGTTCCGCCAATACCGAAGCGTCAGGGGCCGCTCCCCCAAAAACAACCACATCGTCCCATCGTTTGACTTCCCCAAAGGTCCCCAGGTCCACCATACACTGATCCATACATATCTGGCCTACCAGGGGATACGCCTTCCCTCTAATGTATACCTGCCAGTGGTTTCCGGCCCGCCGGGGAAGCCCATCAGCGTAACCCACCGGGAGTACACCAATAAAGGTATCCTGAGGGGCAACCCAGATTCCCCCATAGGAAACCTGCTCCCCCTGCCGCAAGGGTTTGATCAAAGACACAACGCTGCGCAACTCCATTACCGGCTCCACCTTGAATGGCGGGCCGGGCATGTCTGAATCCATGAGGGAGGCATAGCCATAAAGAAGCAGGCCCGGCCTTACCATGTCGAACCAGGCGGCGTGATGGCGAATCACCGCGCCGGAATTGGCCGCATGTACTACGCCGGGGTCCAGACCTGCAGCGCGTATCTCGTCCAGGGCCGCATGGAGGCAGTCCACCTGCCGCCTGGTGTAGTCAACCGCCGCTTCCGCCGGGGAATCGGCAAAGGCCAGATGCGTCGCCGTTCCGGCGTATTCCAGCCAGGCGCAGTGCGCTATGGTCTGGGCAAGGGCTGCGGCATCAGCCGGGGCGCAGCCTATCCGCCCCATGCCCGTATCAATCTTAAGATGTACCGGCAGCCGGACTCCCGAAGCGGCGGCGGCCCGGGCCAAAAACCCGGCAAATTCCGCATCGGAAACCAGCGGGGAAAGTCTGTGCTGTATAATAAGCGGAATCTCGCCGGGCAGCGGCTGGGAAAAAAGCAGTATGGGCGCGTCAATGCCCCCCTTACGCAGTTCTATGGCCTCGTCAACTGCAGCAACTCCAAGGCAGGAAACACCGGCATCGATAGCGGCACGGGCAATGGGCAGGCTGCCATGTCCGTAAGCGTCGGCCTTGATTGGAGCACAGATGCACCGTCCCGGCCCAATCCGTTCCTGCACCGCCGCCACATTCCGGGAAAAGTTCCCCAAGTGAATAATTGCTTTGGTTGCACGCATGGGTTTTATTTTATCATATTAAAAAAAAAGTGAAAATATGACTATGCGAGTAAACAACAATACAAAACCCCATGTTGGATAGCGATGTTGGAGTTTAATCCAGGCATCAGCGTCAGTAAAGCAGCAATTCACAATTCAAAATACGCAAAGGAAAAAGAGCAGCCCCTCATTCCCTACTCCCTACTCCCTATTCCCCACACCCCACTCCCCCCAATATTATGCTACCTTAATCCCAAGAGGCGTTTGGTGAAAGCAATAAACGGCGGCGTATGCGCGCCACAGGGGTTCAAGGCCGGCGGTATTTGGTGCGGCATCAAGGCCGGTTCACGGAAACGGGACCTGGCCCTTATCTATTCTGAAAAATCCTGCGCTGCCGCCGCCATGTTCACGACAAACAAAGTGCGGGCGGCAAGCGTTATTGTCAGCCGGGAACATGTGGCAGGGGGCCGGCTCCACGCCATTATCGCCAATTCGGGGAACGCCAATGCCTGCACCGGCGAGGCGGGTCTTGCCGCCGCCCGGCGCATGGCGGCCCTTGCCGCGGATGAATTCGCCATAAGCCCGTGTCAGGTGGCCGTAGCCTCTACCGGCGTTATCGGCGTTCCCCTGCCCATTGCCGCAATCGAGAACAGCATCATCGCGCTGGCGAACAGTTTACAGGGCGATGAATCAGGCCACGCCGCC
>JAITHQ010000086.1 GCA_031279925.1 Treponema sp.
GCAAGGATGGGAATATGAAAATGCGGATATCCGCGCCGTTTGTGTGGTGCGCCGCCCTTCTGGGGCTTTTTGTTTCCTGTACTATTGTAAAAAACGATGCGGCAAACGCGAAGCAGGTATCAAGCCTTGACAGCGCTTTTGCCATGAGCGCCGGTGATTCCACTTTTGACCCGGCCAAATACGCCGCTGAAATTTGGGAGCCCGTTGTGATTCCCCGTGTGGAAAGCCTGGCCGTTGACTACCACACCCTGCTTGCGGGGCTGCGCTCCGACGAAGCGGGAACTTCCCGGACATACGGCTATGTCCTTAATGAAGAAAGAAACCGTTACAACTTTGCGGTCAAGGGAGCCGTAAAGCTGTTGTCTATAGATACCAGTTCCCAGATCGGCACGGTCTCGCTGGACATGGCCCCCTTTGACGGAAAAGAAGATTGTCTGTTGATCATCGGACCGGTCTTCCGGGGCTCCGCCCTGCGTGATATTCAAAACACCTTTACCCTGAACGACTTCGGCAATCAGGTTGAATTTGCCCGCCTTGCGCGGGAACTGAACAACAAGGTAAGCGGGCTGGTACTCAAGGATATGGATATATCACGTCATATAGGCGCGGAGGCGGAACTGTTAGGTGTTTTTACCTACGATGGTCCCGGCAGTGCTATTGAGATTACGCCGGTACGTCTGTCGCTGAGAGGGGAATAGCCTTGGATGAAATAGTCCTGGAAGCCAGGGAAATTACCAAGCTGTACCCCGGAACAACCGCTCTGGACAAAGCCGATTTCAGGGTCCGCAAGGGCAAGGTTAATGTACTCATCGGCGAAAACGGCGCGGGAAAATCCACCATGATGAAAATCGTGGCGGGGGTGGAAACCAAAACATCCGGTTCCATTTTTATTAACGGAACAGAAGCGGAATATACCAGCCCCTCCGAGGCAATACGCCACGGGGTGGGCATAATCTATCAGGAACTGAATCTGTTTCCCAATCTGAGCATTGCGGAAAATATGTTTATGACCAGGGAAATTAAAAAGAACCGCTTTTCGGTGGACCACGCCGCCCAGCGGGAAAAGGCCAAACAATATCTGGAAAAACTCAAGCTGGATGTGCCCCCCGATACTCTGGTGGGCAGCATCCGGGTTGGCCAGCAGCAGTTGGTGGAAATCGCCAAGGTGCTTTCCCAAAACGCCGAGATCATCATCATGGACGAGCCCACATCGGCGCTTACCGAAACGGAAGTTTCCACCCTGTTTGCGGTTATCGAAGAATTAAAAAGAAATGACGTAACGGTTATTTATATTTCCCACCGCCTGGAAGAGATCATGCACATCGGCGACTATGTAACGATACTCCGGGACGGAAAATTTATTGACGAACGGAAAGTCGCGGAAATTAATATCCCCTGGATCATCGACAAGATGACCGGGGGGCATAAAATCGAAAACATATATGCCGAGCGGAAAATGGGAACGACCCTGCTTGCGGTAAAAAATATTTCCCTACGCAAAGATTCCGGGACCGGCTTTGTGCTTACAGACGTTTCTTTTTCACTCAGGGCAGGTGAAATTTTAGGACTCTATGGGCTGCTCGGCGCGGGAAGAACGGAGCTGCTTGAATGTCTTATCGGCGCGCAGCGGGACTATACCGGCGGCATTGAACTCAACGGGAACCCGGTTGTTTCAACAGATGTGAATGGGCGCATCAAAGACGGCTTTGCCCTGATACCGGAGGATCGCAAAACCCTGGGGATTTTTTCCAATTTGATCATTATGGAAAATATGGTGATGTCCGCCCTGTCCCGTTTTTTCAAGCGCTTGTTTCTGCGGGAAAAAATGGAAAAAGAATCCGTTACCGGCGTGGCGGGGGACCTTAACATAAAAGCCGCTTCTATTTTACATTCGATTAATTCCCTTTCCGGCGGGAATCAGCAAAAGGTCATTATCGGGCGGAGTCTGCTTACCAATCCCCGGGTGCTTTTGATGGATGATCCTACCAGGGGAATAGATGTGGGCAGCAAATATGACGTGTATGAGATATGCAAAAAACTTGCGGAACAGGGAATGGGCGTTATATTTGTATCTTCTGAAATGCAGGAAATGCTTTCCATTCCGGACCGGGTTTTGGTGCTTTCCCAGGGACGGATCAAGGGCGAATTTGCCCACCGGGAATTAACCGAAGAAAAACTGGTTGCCGCTTCAGCAATCACGATTACCCAAACCATAACGGAGGAAAAAACAGCATGAGCAACTACAAGCCGGGGCAGTTCAACTTTGCGCAAGCGGCCATGAAGCTGCGGGCCTATATAGCATTAATTGTGTTAGTCATTTTTTTTAGTTTTACCAGTCCCAATTTTCTTACCGCCACAAGCCTTATCACCATGGTGCGGCATATCGCCCTGAACGCCATTATCGCCATCGGCGTTACCTTTGTGATCCTCACGGGGGGCATCGATCTTTCGGTGGGTTCCATTATTGGCTTTTGCGGCATGATCGCCGGAGGTTTTATTTACGAAGGTATTAATCTAGGTTTTCTGGGAATAACGGTTTATTTGTGGGTTCCCATGATTATTCTGATAACGGTTATCATCGGCGTTTTGATCGGCTGGCTTAACGGCGTTTTAATTTCACGATTCAACGTAACCGCTTTTATCGCCACTATGGGTACGATGTATGTGTTCCGCGGTTTTGCCCTGCTCCGTTCCGGCGGCAAGACTTTTCCCAATCTGGCGGGCAAGCCGGAACTGCACAACACGGGCTTTCCCCTGCTGGGGGCGGGTTCCTTTTTGGGTATTCCCTACAGTATTTTTCTGATGATAGTTTTGGTAATAATCACCGTATATGTGGCGAAAAAAACTCCCTTTGGCCGCCATGTATACGCCGTGGGCGGCAATGAAAACGCCGCAAAACTTTCAGGGATTCAGGTTGGCAAGGTTAAGACCATTGTGTACATGATAAGCGGCGGCTGCGCGGCGCTGGTGGGCCTGATTATCAGTTCAGAGCTGGTCGCGGCTCATCCGGCCACCGGCGACAGTTACGAGATGAACGCCATTGCCGCTACGGTTTTGGGCGGTACTTCTCTGGCCGGGGGCCGGGGTTCCATTGGCGGCGCGGTGTTGGGCGCGTTTGTTATCGGCATACTCAATGACGGCATGGTGATGATGGGGGTTTCCTCTTTTTGGCAGACGGTGATTAAAGGCGTGGTGATTATTCTGGCGGTTATTTTTGATCAGCTGCAGAACCGGCCTTCGGTAAAAGGGAATGGAGTTGTTCGGAAATTTCGGTTTCGGAATCATGGAAATGCTATTTCTGGGTAATTGGTTTACCTTTATGGTTATTCGTGCCGAAGGGGTTTAATACCTTCTGCACACTTTCACATGCAGGTTTCAGATTATTTTAATTATAGAGGCTGTTGCAAAACTTCAGTTTTGGAACAGCGACCTCTTAAAAATATTGTTGACACTTTTAAAAATCTGTGTTGTAATTTATTATCTTTATTTCTATTTAGGAGGAACGTATATGAAAAAGAAATGGCTTTTTGCAGCGGTTTTGCTGGCTGTTGTCATGCCGCTGGCTTTTGCCGGTGGAGGCCAGGCGAAGGGCGGGCAGTCTTCGGGGGGTAAAGTTCAGCTAACGATCTGGCAGCTTAGTCCGCGGCAGCCTGCCCTGGACGCGCTTGCCAGGGAATTCAACGCCGCCAATCCCGGAATCGAGGTAATTCCGGCGTATTATGATACTGACGGCATTAAAGACGCCTGTAAGGTCGCGGCGACTTCCCGAACCCTGCCTGACATGTGGTTCAACTGGGGCGGCAGCCTGGGCGGGTTTTTTGTGGAAAATGGGCTTACCTACGATCTAAGCGCCTATGCAAAGCAGAACGGATGGGACAAAGTATTCAGTCCCGGCGCTTTGAATCTTTGCACCCTGCATGGCAAACTTTCCGGTTATCCCATCAGCTATAATGTTCTTGATGTCTATTACCGCAAAGATATTTTTCAGAAGTATAACATCAAGGTTCCCGCAACATTCGAGGAATTTGAACGGGCCTGCGCAACTCTTAAGCAGAACGGTATTACCCCGGTTTCTACCGGCGGCCTCTACGGCTGGCATACAATGCGCACTGTAGAGCTTTTGATTGAGCACTACGCCGGGGCGGAACTTCACGACAAAATGAGTACGTTCCAGGTAAGCAATAATAACGATGCGATGGTCAAAGCCCTGACCAAGTATAAAGAATTCTGCGACAAGGGTTACTTTCCCGCGGGTTTTGTAACTGCCGATCCGAACAACAGCCACATGGAGGTATTCTCCGGCAGGGCGGCAATGGATATCCAGGGACAGTGGTATGACGGCACAATCACTCAGGAAAAACAGGATATGAACCTGTACGGAACTTTCGCGTTCCCTTCAGGCGGCACGAACCGCCTTTCCGCCTTTGCGGAAATGATACAGCTTAACGCCGGTCTGACGCCCGAAAAACTTGCCGCCTGTATCAAATTCCTTGATTTCTACTACAGCAAAGAAAGCATAGCCCGTTTCGGTGAATACTTTAATCTTCCGCTGCCCCGGCTTGACGCGCAAATGCCCGCCAATTTTCCCAATGTGGCGGTTATGTTAAACACATCGAATAAAAACGGAACCTTTACCATTACCGATCAGGCATTTCCGACAGAGATCGCCGATGAACTCTTTAGGGTTCAGGATGGTATTGCCAATGGACAGGTAAGTCCCCAGCAGGGCGCTGCCCGTATTCAGGCTGCCATTGAGGCGTATCACAAAAAATAAAATAATAGCGCGGCAATAAAACGGTGAATATCCCGCTGTATCGAGTACGGCGGGTTCCAGCCTTTTGTTGCCGTGCTGCAAGAAACTTGGCGGAGTATTTAAGCATGAAAAAAGGCCGCTTCACATCATGGTTGTTTCTCTTGCCCGCAGCGGTAATTTATCTATCTGTAGTGCTGATTCCGGTTTTGTATTCGGCGTTTATCAGTCTGTTTAAATGGAATGGTATTGCGCACATGGACTTTGTGGGGATCGCCAATTTCATCAATCTTTTTAAAGATGGAATTTTTATTCATGCCCTGCGGAACAATCTCATCTGGATTGTGCTGTCCCTTGTAGTTACGATGAGTGTTTCCCTTGCCCTTGCCCTGTTACTCAACAAGCCTTTTGCCGGGCGTACTTTTTTCCGGGGCTTTTTCTACTTTCCGGCGATTATTGCTTCTATTGCGGTGGCTATCATCTGGCGCTGGATATATAATCCCAGCTTTGGGTTTATCAATCAGGTTTTTACATTGTTCGGTGTTTCATGGCAGCAGAGCTGGATTTCAAGTCCCAGTGCCAGTATTTACGCGGTGTTTTTTGCATCCCTCTGGCAGTCCGCAGGCCAGCCGATGATATTTTTTCTTGCCGGCCTTCAAACGATACCGCCCGATGTACTTGAGGCCGCCACTATAGACGGCGCTTCTAATGCGCGCAGATTCTTTGGCATTACCGTTCCCATGCTTAAAGAAACCTTTGTAATTGTTATCGCCAATTTAATTGTCGGCGCAATGAAGGTTTTTGATGTAATTATGGGACTCACTGCCGGGGGGCCCAATAACGCGACACAGATGATGTCCACCTATATGTATTCCCAAACATTCCGGTATAACAACGTAGGTTACGGCGCTGCCGTTGCGGTTCTTATGGTAGTGTTTATGATGGTTGTTATTGTTCCCTATATTTCATTTACGGCGCGTAAGGATTAGGGGGCGGGTATGCAGGCAAGGACCGCAAAATATTTAAAAAAAATCGCGGTATACGTGATCCTTTGCGCGATAACGTTTATCTGGGCCGCGCCGGTATACACCCTGATCGCAACAGCAATTAAAAGCAAGCAGGATTTCTACAATAACGTGGGGCTGTTCAGCCTGCCGAAACAGTTTGCATGGACTAATTTTTCTGACGCTTTTATTAAAGGCAGGCTCTTTACCTATATGCGTAACGATCTGCTTATTTGCTGCCTGAAAGTACCGCTGGGAATACTGGTAGAGGCTCTGGCTGCCTTTGCGATAACCAGGCTTGATATTCGTTATAAAACCGGAATATTTATTTTCTTTATTATCGGGATGATGCTTCCCTTTCAGGCGGCCTTGGTTCCTATCAATGTGATTTTTAGCAGATTGAATTTATTAAATACCTATTTTGGTCTTTTTTATGTCTATATCGGTTTTGGCATTTCCTACGGTATTTTGGTATTGCGGGGATTTTTTCGTACTATTCCCAAAGAAATTGACGATGCCGCGCTGATCGATGGCTGCGGCAAAATGCGCCTCTTCTGGAATATTATTTTACCGGTATCCAAACCGGCGATTGCCACGCTGGTGATAACCGATTTTCTGGCTACATGGAATGAATATCTTCTGGCAATGGTTATTATCAATGACAATAACAAGAAAACCGTTCCGGTAGGCATTATGACTTTTGTTGGTGAACATGGCACCGATTACGGTTTGCTTTGCGCCGGCGTGTTATTGGCAGTTATTCCGGTACTCGCGGTGTATTTAATTTTCCAGCGTTACTTTGTCGAAGGCATGGCCGGAGCGGTAAAATAAAAGAGGATAATAGAGAAATGGCGGAACTTACCTATTCAGAAAGAACGGAACGGTGGGACATTTTTGAAGTTTCCTGTCCGGGTTTAACCGAAGGGAATCCTTTTACCGGTTACACCGTCCGGGGAATATTTAAGGGCGCAGAGGAAACGGTTACGGCTGATGGTTTCTATGACGGAAACGGTATATACCGGGTGCGGTTTATGCCTTCGTTTGCCGGGCCTTACACATTTGAAATTAACGGCAGCTTTTCCAGAGAGAGCTTCCGGGGCGCGTTTGAGGTTCTGCCGGCACAGAGGGCGAACCACGGTCCGGTCCGGGTCGCCAATCAATACCATTTTGCCTATGAAGACGGGACCCCCTATTATTCTATTGGCACTACCTGTTATGTATGGGAGTTGCAGTCAGCGGAACTCCAG